>JAUVGM010000001.1 GCA_030593785.1 Gammaproteobacteria bacterium
TAATAATACCTTCATGTTCCTGTAATGCAGTGATGGTAAATTTTTCATTTTCTTTATTCCTGATTGAATCACCAATAGCAAAACTGACCCGGCTTAAAGGTGCCTGTTCAATGGCATAGGTGCGAATTTCATTGCTGGCAGGAAAATCAATGGTAATAGTGCGATGATCCAGTGATTGTATAAGGCCTAAGCCTAATTCACTTTCGCTATTACTGATCCAGCGTTGGCCGGGAACAAAATCAAATGAAGACAAATCAGTTACCTACTTTAAGTATTTTAGGATTCAAACGTGAATATATCGGATTATAGGCCCTTTTACGGAGGCAGGCCTTATCGTATAAGAATGTCATTATATAGGAATTGCTGGATGTAATGAAATAATGTTGTAAACAGCAATAAATTGAATGAAGTAAGAAGCATTGAGATTTTCCCCGAATTAATTACCTGGTAAATGAGCCCCCTTAATATTTAAGTACAATTTACATATTTTTACAAATATGAACATTCATTCTCCCATGTATCGGAGGAATACTGCATAATTATGCTATGTTATAAGTGTGGTTAATGCTTACGTTCTATCCATAATAATAAAGAGAAATTAGTTGATTAATAAATCCCCCAGTCCAAAGTTGCACAGTTTACGAAGCCGTGCCATTTTTTTCTCTGCTGCGATTAGTCTTTTGATTGTTGTTATATCTATTTCTGGCTATCTCAATTTCAAAGAGTTACATAATTCATCTGCAGAAAATTTAATTAAACGTGACCAACTATTGGTTCATATCAGTTTGATTCGAAATGAATTATTTGACTCCTATAAAGAATTAAATAGTTTCTTACTGGAACCCCAAGATACAAAGCATAAAAATAATATTTTAATTAGTCTTGATGAGACTCTGCGTTTAAGCGACAAGTTAAGTAAGAATGAATGGGTAATTAAATATAAAAGGAAAGATATTTCCGTTAAATTAAATAAAAATCTACGTTTACTCAAGACAAAAATTATTGAACTCATCAAGATTCGACTTAATGTAAATAATCAATATCCTTCGCTCGCTGTTGGCGCATTTATCATGCAGCCTAATAGTGATCAGATGACCAGTTCTCTTTCATTAGCAATGAATGAAATGGATGCAGAGAACACTCAAATAAAAGACCCTAAAATATTTCGAGATTTTATAAGAGCAAGGTATTTATGGACTCAGATATTGTCAGTGTCAAGAATTTATCTTGCAAATCGGGTAGGTTCTTTTAGCGTAAAATTATTAACTCGGCAAGAAAAAAGTATTGAAGATATGTTTAATCAACTTCAATCAAAACTACTTATTCTTAAAAAGTCAGGTGATGCTGCTGAGTTAGGGTTCGAAACGACATCGGCCGTGGAAGATATGATTGAATCATCAACAGCTTGGTTTGGCGGGTTCAAAAAAGTAAAAGTTATTAATCATTCAGATGAATGGCGACAAGATGTAAAAATAATGAAACAGACAATATCTCCAGCAATAGATTTAATTATCGAGTTGCTGCTTGATTTGGAAAAAATAATTTCTGAATCATCACAGGATGATATGGATTCGGCAGCATCCTTTGGTGATTCGCAAAATAGAATATTATGGCTAATTGCTATTATTGGAATAATTTTTACTACTGTAGTCGTCATGTCTCTGGATAAGCTTATATTCCAACCTATAGCCATTATAAGTAAAGCATTAAAGTTTGAGGCATTGGGAAAAACGAGTGAAAACTTACCTGTCGTTAAGTCCAAAGAAACCGAAGATTTAGTTAATGCCTTTAATGAAATGAGTCGGCAAGTACACCAACGTCAAACGGAACTTGAGTACCGGGCATTACATGATTCATTAACCTCGTTGCCGAATAGAACATTACTTTTAGATCGTATTGAACATGATATTAATATTTCTAAAAGAGAGTCTCAAAAGTTATGTTTATTAATTTTGGATCTCGATGACTTTAAAGAGGTTAATGACACTCTGGGTCATCTTGCCGGGGATAAGCTGCTTGTTGAGGTTGGTTCCAGAATTAAATATACGTTACGAGATGTTGATACGGTGGCGAGAATTGGAGGCGATGAGTTTTCAATTTTACTGCCTCATACCGATGAAACTCAAGCTATTGTAACTTGCGAAAAAATTATTGCTTCTTTTAGTAAAAATATTGAGATAGAAGGAATAGATGTTTCTATTTCTGCAAGTATTGGAATAGCCATGTTTCCAGATCATGGAGAGGATGTGCACACATTATTGCGTCATGCAGATATTGCTATGTATGTTGCTAAACGAAATAAGCTAGGGTTTGAGATTTATAACGCAAGTGATGATGAACATAGTATTTCACGTCTCTCTATGACCAGAGATTTTCGTGATGCAATGGCTAAGAATAAGTTAACAATCGATTATCAACCAATTTTTGATGTTAAAAGTAAGAAGATGACGGCTGTTGAGGCATTATCCAGATGGTATCATCCTGAACATGGTTTCGTTTCGCCCGAAAAGTTTATTTCGTTAGCGGAGCAAACAGGACTTATTAATGATTTAACGTATTGGGTTTTAAATAAATCAATTTCACAAGTTTCAGAATGGAATAAGTCTGGTGCTTCACTTAGCGTGGCTGTCAATTTATCTGTCTTTAGTTTTAAAGATCCTGATTTTATTAATGAAGTAAAAGCTGCTTTAAAAAAATATAATTTTCCTCCTGAAAACTTGAAGCTGGAAATTACTGAAAGTGCAATGATGGAAAATCCAAAGAAGGCAGTTGAAGTGCTGACAGAGCTTCATGACATGGGAATTAAGTTTGCAATTGATGACTTTGGTACAGGCTATTCCTCAATGGCTTATCTTAAACAGTTACCCGTTGATGAACTTAAAGTCGATAAATCATTTGTTATTGGTCTGGATCAGGATAAGAGCAATGATGCAATAGTACGTTCAACCATTGATTTAGCACATAATTTGGGCTTGAAAGTTGTTGCTGAAGGTATTGAAACCGAAGTGGTAAATGATTTATTGCGTAAGTATGAATGTGATATGGCCCAGGGATTTCACCTGAGCCATCCTGTTTCGGCTGATAAGTTAGCAGAGCTACTTAAATCTGAGTAATAAATTAAATTTTAACTGCTTCTATGTGTGCGGATAAAACATAATCGGTAACGTTCGTATCTGGTGCCCAGTCTTTAATAAAATCTTTTGACTCATCTTTTGGTGTGATTTTTATTTCTTTAAAACCAGCATCTTGCATGTAGACTTCAAGTTCATCAATTAAAGAAGCACCCGCCATACAACCGGCATAGAGTTCGAGATCATTTTTCATATCATTAGGCATTTCAACGCTGGCAACAACATCAGAAATTGCTAAACGTCCACCCGATTTTAATACTCGATACGCATCACTAAATACTTGCGCTTTATTTGGTGAAAGATTGATAACGCAATTCGAAATAATGACATCAATTGTATTGTCGGCAATTGGAAGAAACTCAATTTCACCAAGGCGGAATTCAACATTTTCAAAATTCGCTTTATTTGCATTATCACGTGATTTACTTATCATTGTTGGCGTCATATCAATACCAATCACTTTTCCGCTTTTGCCAACTTCACGCGCAGCTAAAAAGGCATCAAAACCACCACCACTACCAAGATCAACAACTATTTCACCCGCTGATAATCCTGCAATCGCGCGAGGGTTACCGCAACCTAAGCCCATATCCGCACCTTCAGGTACATTTTCAAGATCATCGCTTGAGTAGCCAAGGCGTAACGAGTTTAAGGTATTGATATCAATATCATCAGATACGCCGCAACAGCTTGATTCGATGCCAGTGGATTCTTTGTTGTTACTCGCTTCAGCTACTTTTGAATAACTTTCTCTCACTTGCTGACGAATCGCATCAGATTCTTTGTTTTGTTGTGAGACTTGCTCTTCGCTACAGCACTCTGGCGCGCAACATGATGATTCTTCAGACATAGTAAATACCTCTTTTATTCGTTGAATGTGTTTTAAACCTGCTCAGAGCTTTGCCCTGAACCTGCAAAAAATTCTTTTAGTACACTGACTTTTTCAGTATCGACAAAGCAGTCAATATTTTTGCCCCGGCGTTGAGTTTTAATTAAGCCGGCGCGTTGTAATTCCTTAATATGGTGAGACAGGGTAGAAGGTGCAACTGCTAAATCTTCTCCTAATTCACTAACGCAAAAGCCACTCACTGTTTCAGCTGAGCAAACAGTCCCCTGTTCACAGCAGCTCAATAGGCGCAGGAAGATCTGCAATCTGTTTGGATTAGAGAGAGCCTTGAATGAATCTGCCAGCTCTTCCATATCAAATGCTTTATAGTTCGACATATTTCGAAGTATAGAATAGACGTAAGAAATGTCAAGATCTTTAAGAAATAAAACAATGTGCCGATTAATTAATATAGGTATAAATAATAGGTTTTATATAAATAGATGATGATTTCAAGGCCTTCTCAAAAAATTGCAATCAGCTTTGTGGTAGTGCTGAGTTTATCCTTGGTAATGATTATCTTTGATTTAAGTCGAATGAGGATTATGCAGTCCAAGCTGGATATTATTACCCAGGAACATAATATTAAATCAGGTTTAATGGTGGCTATTCGGCATGGTAGCTATGAACGGCAAGTCAGTTTACGCAATATTTTACTAATGCATGATCCGTTTGAGCGTGATGAAGAGAAGATTATTTTTGATAGTTATGCGGTAAAAATTGCGAATGCAAGAAACAAATTTTCCAGCATGCCTCTCAATAAAATAGAACAAAAAATCCTTGATGGAATTAATGCCGCAATGGCTTTAACTTACGGTGCGCAAATTTATTTAATTGAAACAAGTATATATGGTGAAGAGGAGGAAATAACAAAAGAGACCCTACAGAGAGCATTTTTTACTCAAGAAATTTTTATTGGCAAAGTTGAACAAATGATAATGCTGCAAAATGAGGCAACTAAAAAAGCGGTGATGGGTGCAAGAGAATCATACCAGTCCGCAAAATCATCCGTTTATATTCTGGGTGGGAGTGCATTGTTATTAGGGCTACTTGTTGCCATTATCGTAATACGTTTTACTGAATCGCAAGCCCGTGATGTTAATAATGCGATGGCAGAAATAGAACAATCAAATAGCTTACTGGAGCATCGTGTACAAAAGAGAACAGAAGAGCTTGCTCAGGCGAGAGATGATGCATTAGCATCAAGCAAGTCTAAAGATGTATTCCTTGCAACCATGAGCCATGAATTACGTACACCACTAAATGTAATCATCGGGTACAGTGAGTTACTGACAGAAATGGCTGCAGAAGAAGGAAATAATAAACTTGTCCCTGACCTGAATAAGATACATGATGCTGCACAGCATCAATTAGAATTAATTAATAGTGTTCTTGATATGTCCAAAATTGAAGAGGGAAAGCTGGAAATACATCCTGTTGATTTTGATGTTGAAATGCTTATGTATGAAATTGATGCTGTTGCAAAACCATTGATGTTAAAAAATAATAATACCTTTGAAGTAAACGGTATGCCGGGTATTGGTATGATGTATTCTGATAATATACGTATTCGTCAGATACTATTAAATATATTAAGTAATGCTGCAAAGTTTACTGAGCATGGACAGGTTTTTCTAAGTGTTAGTAAAGATCAAAAAGGTGATGAAATAACGTTTGCTGTTCAGGATACCGGTGTTGGTATTCCTGATTCCTACGTGAGTGAATTATTTGAAAAGTTCAACCAACAGGATGGAGCAGTAGCTCGTCATTATGATGGTTCAGGTTTGGGCTTATCTATTTCAAAGCAGTTGAGTAAACAATTAAATGGAGATATAACGGTAACAAGTAAGAAAGAAAATGGCTCATGTTTCACGCTGACATTACCTGTTATATATATTGAATAATATTATGATACTGTTTTTATCCATGATAATAGCATCTCTTGCGGTACATTTACTAAATGGCTGGATGGAGCCATTTATGGATGTCAGTTTACGGGCAATGATAAATTTGATTGTGTTTATTGCCGTCTATATGGTGGCTAACCGGTACCTTAAAAACCTAAAAGGCTAGAATTAAAAATTGAAATGAATGTCCGCTAATAAAATATCACTTTTAGATTTATCTAGAAAATCATTTACGTAATCAGTTCTACACGAAAGTGATATGCTTGCTTTGTATCATGCTGAGTTAGCTCGGGTATTTCTTACTTTTAATTGTTGATGACGATTAATTAAAAGGTGTTGTTAACTATATTATAAAAGAAACAGGCAGAAATGATGAATGTTGAAGTAGCTCTGAATAAATTAAATAGCTTATTGCCTCTTAAAGAAAGACAGGATTCATTAGAACCTGAACTTAAATTATTACATCAGAAAATACTTTTCAGCTTTGCTCGCTCAGGTCGTGCAGTTAAAAGTAAAAATAATGAGTCTCAGCTAAAAGAACTGGATAAAAATGATTTAATTGTTTTAGATAAATCTACAAACGAGATAAGCGGTGCTTATCCTTTTAGTCTAAAGAAAACAGCGCATCATGTATTTCTTGAAAATGCGGATCTTTATGCTATGTGTGCATTTGACGCTATTTCAATTGCACCTGTTTTTGCTGTGTCGACAATAGTAAAATCACATTGTCATATAACAAATGAAATAATTGAAATTAAGCAGGATGCAAATACTATTAAAAGTGTAAAACCATCAAAAGATATTTATATTGGAATTAAGTGGCAATCAACTGGTTCCTGTGCTGCGGAAAGTTTGTGTATGGAAATGGTTTTTCTAAAAGATAAAGAGATCGCAAAGGGTTGGATGGGAAGTGATGAAAATATTAGTATTTTCCCTTTAAATGATGCTGTAAAATTTTCAATTAATTATTTTAAACCATTGATTGAGTGAATATGTCGGGAACGGACTTTACCTTATTTATTATTTTACTTTCAGCTTTTCTTTACTGGCTTGATAGTATTCGTGCGAAAGAAATAGCAACTGCGCGATCCAGAGAGGCATGTAAAAAAGTATCATTAGAATTTTTAGATGAAACGGTAGCAATTAAAAAAGTTCGCTTACGTCGAAATAGTTTAGGACGGTTAAACTTTTATCGTGAATATCAATTTGAATTTACCAGTACAGGTGAGTACCGATATAAAGGTATTGTTAAATTATTAGGAAAAAATCTACTAGATATTGAAATGGAGCCGTATCAGATCCACGATACGGATGAAGAATATATTGAATAACACACTCTATGTAGATTATTCCTTTACAGACAACGGTGGATTATCAAAATGAACGCCTTCCCAGCCAAACTTCATAAAGTTTCGAATATTGGCATGACTGTCGCCACCAAGATCAAGTAATACCTCTTTACGATAATACTTGCCAAAACAACTAAGTGTTTGCGATTCATTCAAGTCATTTAAATCAGCAAATGCAAATATCTTGCACGAACCTTCATTTGTACAGGCCTCATTCACCAGTACATTATCACCTAATCCATTATAAAATTGTGTCGCAGTATAGTCATAATCATTTTCAATAACGGCAATGACCTGATCAAATTCAACGTCAATAGGATTTGTCTGAATAAGGTTGATAAGTTCTTTTGTATTCATGCTGTTTTAGCCCAAGTATTATGATGAACAGCTAACAGAAATTTCTCTCGACCAGTCAGGAGGTAGTCCTGCATATATTTCATTTTCTGGTTGTTCAGCAAAAGGATTTTGTAATAATTTAAACAGGCGATCTATCTCTGAGTAATCCTTTTCTTCTTCCGCTTTTTTTATGGCAACTTCGGCCATGTAATTGCGCAAAATATATTTTGGATTAACTCGCTTCATCTTAATAGAACGCTGTTTATCGTTAGAACCTTCTTTGATTAAACGTTGTTGATAGCGGTTCGCCCATTGATCAAATTGATCGCGTTGGATAAATATATCACGAATGGCAGCATTATTGTTTGAATCCGGATTATTTATGTCTTTTGTAATAAAGTCGCATAGCTTACGAAATAGGATTGTATAGTCGACATGATCATTTTTCATTAGCTCTAATAAATCTTCGACCAAATGTTGATCTTCGTTATAAGATTCAATTAATCCCAATTTTAGGCGCATAAGATCTGCAAAGTCAGAAATAAAAATAGTCTGATATTTTTCAAGTTTCTGTTTAGCCATTTCTGCTGATTTATCTGGACTCTTGTCTATTAAAGGCAACAGGGCCTGAGCAAAACAACTCAAATTAAATAAACCGATGCTAGGTTGTTGTTCAAATGCATAACGGCCCTGGTAATCAGAATGGTTACAAATATAACCGGGTTCGTAATCATCTAAAAATCTGTATGGTCCATAATCAAGGGTTAGACCAAGAATAGACATGTTGTCAGTATTCATCACACCATGAGCAAAACCAACAGATTGCCATTGAGCAATCAATTTTGCGGTACGTTTAATCACTTCAGTGAGTAAAGCAAGGTAGGGATTCGTTTCAGATAATAATTCCGGGTAATGATGCTCAATAACAAAATCAGCAAGTGTTCGAATGTGATCATACTGGTGACGGTAATAAAATATTTCAAAGGAACCAAAGCGAACATGGCTAGGTGCTAAACGTGTCAGGATGGCACCTGTTTCAATGTTTTCCCGGTAAACTTCATCCTCGCTGCCGGTCATACATAATGCGCGGGTCGTGGGAATGTTCAATCCATGCATTGCTTCGCTGCATAAATATTCACGAATGGTTGAACGCAAAACAGCCCGACCATCACCATCTCTTGAATAGGGCGTCAGTCCACTGCCTTTTAATTGTAATTCCCATTTTTGATTATTTTTATTATGCATTTCAGCAATGATAATCGCGCGACCATCACCCAGCTGAGGGTTCAGCTGTCCAAACTGGTGGCCCGCGTAAAGCATGGCAAACGGCTTAGCATTTTGTAATGCTTGCTTGCCGCTGAAAATATCGACGAAAAATTGTTCCTCTTCAATGCCTTCTTTCAAGTCTAAAAGTTTTGCAGCATTTTTATTGAAATGAATGAGGTTTGATTCCGTTTTAAAGGGAGTCGGTTTTACCTCAGACAAAAATTGCTCGCCAAGCTCTAAAAATGATTGATGTAGAGGAATTGTTTTAAGTGAAAAAGACATGAATACAACCTTAATTGGGTCAGTAATTATATTATATACCTGAGTATTTTACTAGGTTTTATGGGGTGTTCGTAGGTTCGAATTCATTCGAACGCGGTATATGGATTAGCATTGGTGGTTGGTTTTTACTTCGTCGTTCGAATGAATTCGAACCTACATCCCTTAATTCATCGGTATTATGTATAATTACTTTTTTATTGAAGCAGGAAAGTCCAGTGCCAAGAGCAAACGAATTAAAAAGTGGAATGGTTATTGAAATTAATGGTGTGCCACATTCAGTTAAAAATGTTGATGCTAAAAGTCCATCGTCACGTGGTGCTTCCACTTTATATAAGGTCCGATTTACCAATTTAAAAACAGGTCAGAAATTGGATGAGTCGTTCAAGGGCGAAGATATGCTTAAAGAAGCCGATTGTGCTCGTGTTCAGGTACAGTTTTCATATGTTGATGGTGATGCTTACACCTTCATGAACATGGAAGACTTTAGCCAGTACACCTTGAACAGAGATGAAATTGAAGACTCAATTGCATATTTAACTGAAGGCCTGGACGGAATTTTTGCTTTGATAATGGATGATGCGATTCTTGGCATTGAGCTGCCGCATTCAGTCGTTTTGACGGTTACCGAAACCGCGCCAGGCATCAAAGGCGCGACCGCAGCAAGTAGAACAAAACCGGCAACATTATCAACAGGACTGGAAATTCAGGTACCTGAATATATGGAAGTAGGGCAAGACGTTAAAGTGAATACGACTAACGCAAAATTTATGTCGCGTGTTTAATTAAAAATGTTGGGCCACTAAGAACACGAAGAAAAATAAAAACTTGAACAGCTGGGGCATAGGGAAATCAATGTAGTTTATTTCCCAGATTCAACTGCGCTGCATCCAGGCTACAAGTATTATTGACTTTCTTTGTGTCCTTCGTGGCTATCTTTTATTTATTTATCGTAATGGATCAAATAAATATTCCAGTCCATTCACTTTAATCTCATGGACGATGGCCATCATTTTCCCTAGCTCACCAGAGGGAAAACCTTTATTAGCAAACCAAATAACGTAAGGCTCAGGTAGATCGATTAATAATCGGTTAGCATATTTGCCGAAGGGCATACGGTATTGAGCAAGTTTAAGAAGTAGTGCTGGATCAGACTGTAGTTCAGAAAAAACATCTCCATCATGTTTCATATAGGTACCGGAGTCACCCTGACTTTAGAGTTAAGTGTTTATAATTCAGAAAATTTTTTAATTAAAGTATAGAGTCGCAAAATAAAGTGACTCAGGTACCTTAGCTCATATATCTATGCCGCAAATCGATCCTGTAAATATTTCATAATCTCATCTGACTCATACATCCAGCTATCATTCCCTTTGTCATCGACAATTCTAAGGCAAGGAACTTTTACCTCGCCACCACCTTGCAGTAATTCTTTTCGGTATGTTTGATTGTGCTGGGCATCTCGCGTTTCAATTTTAAGTGATAAACGCTTGTTATGACGTTTTACCTTGATACAAAAAGGGCATGTTTGAAATTGATATAGAGTTAGGTTACTAACTTCTTTATCAATTTTTTGTTGTTCGTCTTCAGGGCGTTTAATACCACGAGGGGTAGTCACTTTATCAACAAATAAAATAATAGGACCAATGATCAAACGAAGTGTTTTGAAAAAATATTTAAAAAACCATTTCATAGAGAGAGTAACCATGTAATTTAAGGGGAAATTGGAGCGCTAATTATACTGTATTTTGTGCTTTGGTGATTAAAAAATCAGACATATTGGCCTGCACACCAGCCCGATGACCATGACCATTGGAAATTATAACCTCCCAACCAGCCACTAATATCCATAACTTCACCAATAAAATAGAGTCCGGAAACTGTTTTACTTTCAAATGTTTTTGAGGATAAAGCATCACAGTCAACTCCACCCAACGTCACCTCGGCAGTACGATATCCTTCGGTACCATTTGGTTTTATTGACCAGTTTTGTAGTGTTGTAGTGACATGTTGGAATTGCTTATGTGATATTTCCTGTAGCGTTTTGTCTAATAACTCTTCTTCAATAAAAACATTCACCAAACGTTTAGGTAATAATTTATGTAACAATGTTTTGAGTTTGATTTGCGGGTGATTTTTATATGTTGCCGTTAACTCTTCAAGTAAATCTATATCAGGTAAAAGATTTATTTCAATTGCTTCGCCGGCAGACCAGTAAGATGATATTTGTAATATTGCCGGACCACTTAAACCTCGATGTGTGAATAAAATATTTTCACGAAAACTCATATTTTTTGTGTTCACAACACTATCAATCGCAATACCTGATAAATCTGACAAGGTATCCTTATCATGCTTGTGCAAGGTAAAGGGAACAAGGCCTGCTGAAGTGGGCCAAACTTTTATATTAAATTGTTCTGCGATTTTATAACCAAAGGGGGTAGCACCCATTTTTGGAATAGATAACCCTCCCGTGGCAATGACTAATGATTGGCAGTGATAATCATTGTTGTTCGATTTAATTATAAAGTGATGACCGGATTTTTGTTCGACATTTATAATGTCTGTCTTTAGCAGGATATGTACATTTTCTTTTTTACATTCAGCCAGTAATAAATTAAGAATGTCCTTTGAGCTGTCGTTACAAAATAACTGACCATGTTCACGTTCATGGTAGGGGATTTCATAAGACTCAACCATGGCTATAAAATCCCATTGAGTAAACCGACTTAAAGCAGATTTAACAAAATGAGTATTGTGTGAAATATAATTTTCTGTACTGACATCGTAGTTAGTGAAATTACAGCGGCCGCCACCAGACATGAGAATTTTCTTTCCAGCTTTATTGGCATGGTCGAGCACAAGAACCTTGCGGCCACGTTTTGCTGCTTCAATCGCACACATTAGTCCAGAAGCACTTGCGCCGATAATGATGACATCAACTTTTTTCATATATTGTAAGTGCTTTATGCATTGTTAAGTTTGCATTTACCTATCGTCAACAATTTGACAGAAGAACAGTCGTTTTTTAGCGATATATGGTAACAGATTGGGTAAACTTGAGCGGCGATAAATAAGGTTCTAGGCTATACTAGGCTTAATTTTAGACTATTAAATTGCCGTCAAATACAATTATAAGATCTCGAAGTTGTTATGGGACGAGGAAGTTATGGCTGAAGCCTTTTCTAATGTAGGTTTATTGAAATTCTTGTTAGGATTGCCTGATCTTGATGGTTTGGGTAGCGTTGCTTTGCTTGATTTGGCAAAGGATGCGCGAGCTGAATTTCTTAAGGAGGGCGAATCACTTCATGCAGATGAACATATGGAACGTCATCTTTACCTGGTTGAAGGTGAGGTTGAACTTGTTGCCAATGATCAGGTTCTTCAGGTTATCAAAAGTGGTTCAGATCGTGCTAAACAATCGCTTTTCAGAGTTCATACTCATGGTTTAGAAGCACACTGCCTTAAAGACGCAAGTCTATTGTCTTTAAATGAGACGACCTTTGAAAAATATATTGCCACTATAAAACCAAAAGAAGAACCGGCTGGTATCAACTTTAGTAGTTATAAGGCGACAGATGGTGATGCCGGAATCATTAATGAAATCCACAGAGAATTTCATCATAATGAAGTTGATCTACCCAGCATGCCTGAGGTTGCGCTAAAAATTAATCAAGCGGTACAAGATGAAAGTCTCGACTTTCAACAAATAGCCGACATTGTTCAAACCGATCCCATGATCTCTGCTCGTGCAGTACAAGTTGCGAATAGTGCCATGTATGCTGGTCAAGCTGTTCAAACTATTAAGCGTGCAGTTCAGCGTATTGGTTTACGTGCTATGCGTACTATTGTTATGAGCGTCATTTTAAGAAACTTATATACGCCACAATCTCCTCTCATTAAAAAAAAAATGAGGTCATATTATCATCACAGTATTCGTGTTGGTGTTATTGCTCATGTTTTAACTAAAAAAATAAAAGGCTTTGATCCTGAGCAGGCTTTTCTTGCGGGTTTAATACATGATATCGGTGTAGTGCCTCTTTTAATCAGGGCTGATAAACATGACGAATTAAAAAATGATCCTGTTTTGCTCGATAAGATTATTTATAGCCTTAAGACCAAAGTAGGAGCCATGTTATTAAGGCAGTGGGGGTTTGAAGATGAGCTTATTACAGTGGCACAGGATGCTGAAAACTGGGATAGAGATGTTGTCGAAGCAGATTATTGCGATATTATTCAGGTAGCCCAGTTACATTGTGAAATGATAGGTGGTCGAAAACTCGATGCACCTGCCATTGTTGATTTACCTGCCTTTGAACGTTTGGATCTTGGCGGCGTTAATCCAATGCTGATTGTTGCTCAGGCTAAACAGGACATGGATGAAGTCATCCACTTGTTGGAATAATTCGTTATACTCTATTTTTCTTTTCAAATTAAAATCCTTATATTTTCATGTCAAATCAAAAGCAAAATAAAAATGACCAGCGTGTTATCGCGCAAACTAAAGAATGGCTGAACAATGTCATTGTTGCTCATAACTACTGCCCCTTTGCCAAGCGTGAAGTTGACAAAGGCAGTATTCGATATCAGGTTGTGCATGAAACTGAATTTAATAGCTTACTTGAAAGCGTTATTCAAGAATGTGTTTGGCTTGATCAGAATGAACAAACCGAGACAACACTTATTATATTCCCTGACAATCTGAATGACTTTAATTTATTTTTAGATTGCCTTGCATTAACAGAAGATTTAATCGTCTCTCAAGGCTATGAAGGTATATACCAGGTAGCTAGCTTTCACCCGAATTATTGTTTTCAGGGAGCGGAAGAAAACGATCCGGCAAATTATACTAATCGATCGCCACATCCTATGTTCCATCTTATTCGTGAAGCCAGTGTTAAAATTGCAATAGAGAATCATCCTGATCCTGATTCTATTCCTGAACGGAATATTGAATACGCTCGTGAGCAAGGTATAGATAAAATGAAAGCCTTACTCGATAAATGTATTCATTTCGAAGAATCTGATGACTAAACTCGTTGTCAGCAGTCTTTCTATATATCCTGTTAAGTCATGCCGGGAAGTTTCACAAAATTCCAGTTTTGTTGAAGATTTTGGTTTACAAAATGATCGTCGCTGGATGGTGGTTGATGAACAAGGTGTAATGATTACACAGCGAAAAATTTCTAAAATGTGTTTGATTCAGCCTGAACTTACCGCAAGCGGTTTAATTTTAAAGTCATCAGTAATGGATCCTATTTCCATTAATATCCCAAATCATAATAAAAAGTGCAGCGTAAAAGTTTGGGGTGATCAGAGCCATGCTTTTGATGCCGGTGATGAAGCAGCAAATTGGCTAAGCCATGTTTTAGAAAAAAAATGTCGACTTGTTTATTTTCCGGAAGACGAAGTTCGGCAAGTTGATTTAGAGTATGCAAACAAAGGTGACAAAACTGCCTTTAGTGATGGTTTTCCACTTTTAATTATATCGCAAGGCTCGTTAGATGATTTAAACCAACGTTTATCCTCACCGATCGCCATGAATCGTTTTCGACCTAATATTGTTGTTGATGGCTGCAATCCTTTTGCAGAAGATAGCTGGAAAAAAATACGAATAGGCGACATCACGTTTCGTTTTGTTAAGCCGTGTAGTCGTTGTGTTATTCCGAGTATTAATATTGATACTGCAGAGCGAGAAGAAGAACCGACCAAAACATTATTAAGTTATCGAAAACGCGATAAGAAAATATTTTTTGGTCAAAATGTTATTGCCGATAATAACGGACAGATTGATCTTGGTATGCCTGTTGAAATTATTGAGTAACTCCGACCCCACGTTATAATTTCCCTTTGATCTTAGCTACCCAGCGTTTATCAAATAACTGAATAATCTTTCCTAAGCTACTACCTAAATAATAGTCGGCTGCCGTTTTACTTAAACGTTTCGGTGGTAGAGGTTTTGCATGACCTAAATGGTTAAGTCGTTTAATTAATGAAGGTAGAGGTGCCGGGTTATGCATTTCAACTTTTAATGCGGCCTGGATCGTTTCGGAAATTTCACTATCTGTTATTCCTGCCTTAACAACTTTTGTTATTTGTGCATAAGGAGTGAATTCAGGTGTTTTAGATCGTTTAGCCATATGATAAATTTTTGGCCAGAATTTATTTTCCAGAAACTGATTAACAACTTCTTCATAGACGATACATTCATTCATATCGGTATGATTAATTAAATCCATACCATAGCTATCGGCTTCAAGTTCTTCTTCTTGCATCAGTGGCATCAATATATTTTGATAAAGCGGACTATAAAGCTGGAAAAAGTAACTGAGAGCTTTGGCAAACTTGTTTTTTGAGTGCTTACTACTGCTTTTAAATTGAACCCAGATATTATTTAAAAAATAAAGTCGTGTTGATACTGGAGTATGTTGAGTTGAGAGTTGTCCAATCCTGCGAGCTAATAAAGCACGAAAATATAGTGGAGACATTGTTTGTAAAACGGGTAGGCCAATAATGAGGGTGCTTGTATTCAGAAAAGGCATACCAGAACGGGGTGTTTTTATGACAGAAATTTCATATTTATCACGAATAATAATGCGGTCAATCCTGAGGTTACCAAATTCACTTTGTAACTCTTCGATTAATTTAAGTAAATGAGGGAATTTTTCCTTAGTAATATCCAGGCCACTCGGTAAAGGAAATTTTAGTTTGTAAATAGCCCAGCTAAATGCGCCTCCAAGTCCGATTAAAATGATTTGTATAACTGCATCTATCCAGTCTTTGAGTTCTTGCGCATGAATAACGGTGTCATAGAGATTAAAGGGTAGAGTTAAAGCGAGGAAAGGGAACATCAATAGAAATAGGATACCGATAGAGGCAATAAAAATGCCTATGGCAAAGCCAACACGAGGAAACTTTTCATTTAATTTAAAAAAAAAGGCGGCTTTTAATGGATTGGTCCATTTATTCATAAAGGGTAGATAACGAGATAGTTCCATTTTGTCTTCACTTTAAACATCTGAATAATTTTATTAGATTGTGGGTGGGGAAAACCACGTAATTTACCAACTATCGTAACTCAATTTATTTAATAAAACAGTGTGCAGTGCACATTTCAAAATGGGCAAATTAAATTGCGCTTATCTATATAAGATAATTATAAAATAGTGATATAGCGGCTAGTTATAATTCGATTTAAAAAGTAGTATTTTGGTCAGTTATCAGGTTAAAATCACCGTGTTATATTGCATATTCTTAGCTTATTTCAGTAGTCCATATTGGTCATCTCCTGTAATTTACTAACGAAAGATTGCAATTAAATCTTTTAACAAAAATATAAAAAAGGTAATTTACATGGCAACTGGTACAGTAAAATGGTTCAACGATTCTAAAGGCTTCGGCTTTATTTCTCCTTCTGATGGTAGCGCTGATGTATTCGTACATTTCTCTGCTGTTACAGGCGATGGCTTCCGTTCTTTGGCTGAAGGTCAATCTGTAAGCTATGAAGTAGAAGATGGCCCTAAAGGTCCACAAGCTTCAGCTGTAGTTGCTCAATAACAGCAGCTCAATAAATCAGGTTTTTTAACCACCCTGTTTATTACAAACCCCGCTTTATGCGGGGTTTGTTTTTTATTGCTATAGTTTATTTGGTTTAGGTCAGGAATGAGCCATTAAAATGGAAAGCAATAATAACCCCACTCTCTGGTATTTTGCCGATCCCATGTGTTCGTGGTGTTGGGGTTTTTCGCCAGTTATTAGCAAAATTAAAGAAAATTATGCCGATAAGATAAATATTGCATTGGTCATGGGCGGCTTACAAACTGAAGAATTAAATGCACTGTCCGACTCTTCCCGGGAAGAGGTGCTTCATCATTGGCATCAAGTCAAAGAAATGACAGGACAGTCTTTTTTATTTGATGGTGTGCTGGCAAAAGGATTTATTTACAACACTGAGCCGGCATGTCGAGCGGTGATCAGTGCAGGCTTAATGGATTCGTCAAAAATATTTACCTATTTCACTGCTATTCAACGCGCTTTTTATACAAAAAATCAGGATGTGACTCAGATTGATTGCCTGCAAAAATTGGCAGTAGATTGCGGCATGGATGCTGATGAATTTAAGCGAATTTTTGAAGAAGAAAAGACGAAACAGAGCATAGAAAAGAGTTTTCAATTTACCAAAAAAGCCGGTGTACAGGGCTTTCCCACACTTATTTTAAATCTGCAAAATGACCTCCATATCATCACCCGTGGATATATGGATTATGATGCTGTTTCAACGGCATTAGATAAACTCTTGCCCATATAGACGCATTCTTGTCTCCCCTTAAGGTTATTGCTTGTGTGTTGTGTGCCAAAAAGGCAAAATACCGCCTAAATTTTCTGACAATATTGTAAATACTTCAAACAAGGATACTTTTTATGAAACTCATTCTTTTAGGCGCACCAGGCGCAGGCAAAGGTACAGTTGCTAAATTACTGACAAAAATGGACGGTTCTGTTCAAATTTCAACGGGCGACATTTTACGTGCTGCAGTTGCCGCTGGCACAGAACTTGGCAAACAAGCTCAAGCTGCAATGAAAGCGGGTGATTTGGTATCTGATGATTTAATCATGGGCATCATGGGTGAACGTTTAAAAGAAGACGATTGTAAAGCGGGTTACTTATTAGATGGTTTCCCTCGCACTATTCCTCAAGCAGAAGCTTTAAAAGTTCTGTTAGCTGATATGGGCGAAGAGCTTGATATGGTTGTTGATATCCAGGTTGCTAAAGATGTTATTTTAGATCGTTTAACGACTCGTCGTACTTGTGAAGGTTGTGGTGAAATTTATAACGTTAAATCAAACCCACCAAAAGAAGAAGGCAAGTGTGATAAATGTGGTGGTGCGGTAACTCAACGTGAAGACGAAACTGAAGAAGCAATCAGTAATCGTTTAGACGTTTACAATGAAATGACTGCTCCACTTGCTAAATTCTATGCAGCTGAAGGTATCTTAGTTTCAGTAGATGCAACATCAAGTGATGCTGTTCTTGATGCGATTAAAGCAAAGCTAGCTTCTTAATATAGTTCGAAGTTAGTTTGAAAAAAAAGGGAAACCAGTAAAATGGTTTCCCTTTTTTTATTCTCTCAACACCCCATTGTAGGTCAGACTTTTTGTACATGGATGTACTTATGCAGCGATGGCAAGGAGGCCATTGAGCTGCCAGTCTGACAAGGTCTTGATACAACAACCAATCTTGTTAATAAAAAGAATGAGTGATGTCTTTATATGCTCGTTGGACTGAAGTCCAACCTACAATACAATTTATAGATTATTTTATTCCATTTCTAAATCATCACTTACCGCGTCTAAACCAGCCTGAGCACATTTTTCATCAATCTCTCCAGAAGGTGCACCACTTACACCGATACCCCCCAGAATTGAACCACCGATGTTAATTGGAATACCACCAGCGCTAATAACCAAACCATCAATTTTTGCTACCTGGAATGGTTTGGTAAAACGTTCTTCCATTGTCGATAAGGCCGCATTAAAAGCCATTGCTGTGTGAGCTTTTTGTTTGCTGATTTCCAAAGTAATATCCATCGCTAATACATCTCGTAGCATTACCTGGGGATGGCCGCTACGATCAACAACCGTTACCGCAATCTGTACACCTTCTTTTCGACATTGAGTGATTGCAGCTTGAGCTATACGTAATGCTGTTTCCATTTTCATACGTTTAATCGAAATAGTGAGCGGTTCTTCTGCCTGAACACTATTGGATAATAAGAACATCATCGGTAAGAGGCTTAAAAATTTAATATATTTCATATGTGAACTCCGAATTAATTAGTTATTTTATTGTGCAGTCGTAGGTTGGGTTAAGAAGCAAAGCGATGAACCCAACAGCATTAAATTGTTGGATCCGCTGCGCTTGATCCAACCTACATTTAAAGTACATCAGTGGCTACTTAATTTACCAAGCTCATCTAACAATTGCATAACAAGCTGTTTACCGTTTTCAGTCATTTTTTTTGTTAAGACATCCGGGTCACGTTCTCCATCAATTAATCTTTTCATAATACCACCCAATTGACGCATATCACCTTGTGTTGCAGTCATTTGTTCTGCCATAAATGAGGCTGCTTGTAATGCCTGGGCATCACCGCGGCAGGCAGCATTAATCATACTTGCCAGTCCGGGAGCCGCCATAGTGGGATCGGCCTGTTGTTGAACATCGGGTAAGCTGGCAGGGTTTTGCAAGCCAAGCAAAATACTTTTTATAATGATTTTATCTTCATCATCTAAAGGACCCAGAATATCTTCACCGCGCTGGCCAGCAACAATTTTATTAATTGCAGTAACTAGCTCATTCCAATTTTGTTGGGTTGCCATATCTAACATGGGTTTGAGTTGTGCTTTAGCCGTATCATTTTGACAGGCATGAACGACCTGATGAATAAGTACAGCATGGGATTGTCTTATTTGTTCTTCTTGATCGGGAATGCTGGTCATTGTTAATTCTCACATGGGATAAGTTTAGAGTATAAAACAAAATCAGATAAAGAATATATCAGACTACAAATAAAGTAGGTTGGCTCAAGCGCAGCGGAGCCAACAGTATTTTGTTGGTTCCGTCATTTCATTCCTTGAACCCACCTACAAAAAAATTTCCACTTGTTGCGCTGATACAGTACAGCGAAATCCGGGAGGACAAATATTCATACCCGGATTCCATTGCATGTCATCCAGGATACAAATAAAGTAGGTTGGCTCAAGCGTAGCGGAGCCAACTAAATATTTTGCAGTCATAAAAAAAGGAACGCATTTGCGTTCCTTTTTTAAGTATTGCTCGAAGATGTAGCTATTAACTACAACCTTTTGGACGAGGTAAACCAGCAATTTTATTCGCACATTTGATTAAACCCGTTGGGAATAAAGAATAAATGTACTTCTGGCTGGACTCATCTTTACCGTATAAATCTTTCATCAGCTTAGAGAACTTACGTGGTTCGCAAACAGTACCGTTATCAGTAAAGTATTCACGTGCCAGGTTAATGATGTTCCAGTGCTTTTCACCCATTTCGCCAACATTTTCAGTAATAGCGATTTGCGCAGCAAGCTCTTCGTTCCATTCGTCTAAGTTCAATAACCAACCTGCTTCTGATAGCTCAATTGTTTTACCGTCTACTACTGCTTCCATTGTGAATCACCTTAAAAATTAGAATATTTGTGTATAGTTGACTAATTCTATCAGGAATTAGCTCTAAAAACCATATCAGAATGCTCTTATAAACCATTGTTTTAAATGTTATTACTTAAGTTATTGTTTTACATAAGCTAATTCGTTCAGAAAAAGTAACTTGTGAGATTTGCCAGCTTATTTTGTAATCAAATAGAGCTTGTTTAATGTGTAATTAAATGTGCTTTTGTATCTGCAATTTGAATTGTGGCTGTTAGGCCTGCATTAAAAGCCAGGTAATCTTTTTCAATACCATCACTGAAAATTACCCCGTAATCACTCATGTGTGAGGTTAGTGTTAAAGGTTTATCAGGAGTAATGACACCAAAAACCATATTGGCTTGTGAATTTTTACTCGGCCAGGGTTCTCGGACAGCATACATGAGTTGATTTTCATCCCATTCAAATCGGCCGTCATTATCAGGCATATTCACTTCACCTCCTAAGGCGTTAATTATCCCAACTGCACCGGTATAAACTGAACGCATCCAGCCTGTTGATCCCGCACCAGTTGAAATAATGACACCGCTGCTTGACTGATATTCAGTTTGATTTCCCTGACTTATGTCATAACGAGCAGAAGTATGACTACGGGGGCCAATAAATAAGTCATTAAAGGCCAATAATTCCTGGCCGTCATTCATCGTGGCATTCGCCATGGTGATTTTTTTAATAGTCGATTTACCGGACAAAATATCTTTTAAGTCAGGCATGCCTTTTTGATTATCAAAAGGCAGTAACACACCTTCGATAGTAGATGGATCAGGATTGATGGCAATAATAGGTTGATGAGTTAAATATTTTGCCGTATTAACGACTAAACCATCTTGACCAATTGTAATAACAAGATCATGTTCAGCAAAGGTAAATTGAGGAACTAAATTTCGTGAAATAACTTGTGACTTAACACCACGGGGAATAATGTCACGCAATTGGTTTAATGTTTCCTGATAACGTGCATGGGCTTGTTCAATAGGTGTGAATGATTGACCAGCGTGCTCTAAATAAAACTTTGCTTGTTCAACCGTATTAAATCGAGCAGTTAACGATTCCAATTCAGTTTCGCGCGTAACAATGATTACTTTTTCATATAAAGCATAAACAGGGACACGAGCGAATCCTGTATTCGCTCGTGTAGCTGTTGCATCGTTAAGGCTACTGTTCATTGCCATTGCCTCCGATATAGCTAACCACTTTACTGACCAGGTCAGGTGTAATGGTTAAATTATCAATAGTGCCTGCATTAGCTGCCCATTCTTTTAAAGCTAACCCCACCATTGTTTGTGGAGATAAATCTTTATATAAGCGATAACGAATTTCATCCGCTTTAGTTTCTGCTTCAGCTTCCATTTCTATAGCTTTCGCTTCTGCTTGCGCTTGTTTAATTCGGTTTTCACTTTGTTTAACAACAAGATCACGACGACGTTCTTCAAGTTCGACTTCATTATCTAACTCACTGTTTTTGATTTTACTTTCTTCAGCAACTGCAGCTTTACGGCGCGTATAGATAGCTAAATCAGAACGTTGTTGTAAACTTTCGCGATAATCAGCTTCCAATGCCTTTTGCATTTCTGGTGTCGCTTTGACCGCAGTAAAGTATAAGCTTTCGATGACGACACCTAATGCTTTTAACTTAGGTTCATTTTGAACACTGGATAATACTTCCGATGTGAGTTCTTTAACTTTAATGAGTGCATCATCTAAAGATAAGTTATTCACTCCACTGCGTGTATTAGCTTGCACGGCATTAATAACGCGGTTAATCAATTTCTCGGGATCTTTACTAAGATAACGACGAGTTTTTGGATCAATCGTATAATCAAGCACTTTTGCTGTTTCAGTTGGAGCAACAAGGCGATAACTTAGTTGACCCTGAATACTGATCTCCTGATAGTTCGCTGTTGTTTCATTAAAAATGAACGGTGCGTCCTGACTTATAACGGGCACAGTTGCAATTGAAGTATTGTGTGGCCAGTACCAGAAAGTTAAACCAGCACCTTCTTTTTTCACGATACCTTTTTTATAGCGGATCACATAGGTGTTTGGTTCACCTTTGAAATATTTAATAATCATGATACACCTCCTGTTTCTTTATACTCCTTCCCCCTGAGGGGGAAGGCTGGGATAGGGTAATTTTTACCCATCATTTTTTAAGTAACATTCTTCTCCATTTGTTTTTTACTAAATGCCAACATCCTTTTAATTGGCTTAACTGCTTTACTTATCGTATCTTCATCAAGATAGTTAATTTCAAATCCAATTCCTTGTTGTGCTTTTTTTACCAGCTCAACCGTATTACGTTTCATGTATGGGCATGCATTACACTGGCAACCACTATAAATAGGTGCAAGTTGTAAATTAATGTCTGCTCGAAGTTGGCGCATGTTATGTAGCAAACCTTCTTCAGTGGCAATGAACACGGTGTGTGCTTCACCATTAAAGTCTTTTACCCAATCCAGCATTTGTTTTGTTGAGCCAACAAAATCAGCTTGTTTTAAAACAGGTAATGGTGATTCTGGATGAGCTAATAAATAAACATTTCCTTCAGCTCTTGCGTTATCCATCATGTATGTGATTTGTTCATCTTTAAATTTATCGTGAACTTCACATACTGCATTCCATACCGGCATATCATAGCCATACTGATAATTTAAATAAGCACCCATGTTTCTATCAGGTGAGAAAATTACTTTTTCACCTTGAGCATAAAGTTCAGCAATAATGTCATCCACATTACGCGAAGTGACAATCCAGTCTGAAATTGTTTTATGTTCTGCACTCGAGTTGATGTAACTAACGTGTACGTGATCAGAATATTGTTCACGCCATTGTTTTAAAGCATCCATATCTGTTTGTGTCACTAATGAACAAGTGGATGTTTCATCCGGCAAAATAACTTGAGTACCTGGATTAATGATCTTGGTGGTTTCTGCCATGAACTTCACACCGGCGAAAACAATCCGATCCGCTTTTTCACGTTGTGCAATTAAAGCGAGCTCAAGACTATCGCCAACATAATCAGCCATCGCCTGAACATCAAGTGTTGTGTAGTAATGAGCTAATGTTAAAGTATTCATGTTGACCTCCGTCATTCCGGTCTTGAACCGGAATCTATTTACTCAATAATTTAAATGTTCATTCGTCATTCCGGGTCACGCCCGGAATCCATTCATTTAATAATCTCAACCTTGTCGGGGTTGATCACGCTATAAAGCTTTGCCGGGCGATGTGCGCCTTCGCGGCGTTCACCTCCCGTTTCTTTAATTTGATCCAACGCCAACATCCATTTACGAAAATTTCGCCGATCCATTTCTTCACGTAAAATAATTTCATAAACATCCTGTAATTCGCTGAGCGTGAATTCCTCAGGCATAAACTTAAACGCGATAGTCGAATAATCGAGTTTGGCCACAAGACGTTGATGGGCCATATCAACAATCTTTTTATGATCAAACGCCAGCTCGGGTAATTCATCCATCGAAAACCAGCCCACAGCCTCGGCATCTGTTGCTGCCTGTAAAACAATTTTGTCAGAGGGAATCAGAGCTGAATAAGCCACCGTAATAACCCGTTCACGTGGATCCCGGTCTACCGCGCCATAGGTATATAGCTGTTCCAGGTATACACCCGATATGCCTGTTTCCTCTGTTAATTCTCGTCGTGCACCGGTTTCCAAATCTTCATCCAGCTGCACAAAACCACCGGGTAATGCCCATTTGCCTTTAAAAGGCTCACCACCACGCATAATTTGTAACAATTTCAACTGCTTATCACGAATCGTAAAAATAACGATATCTGTGGTCACGGCTGGATGTGGATATTCGTATTGGTACATGGCCTTTCCTCTGCTTTGCGTATTGATTACACTAACAAGATAGTGTAAGGTTTACACTAAGTCAAGAAAGAATATGAAATGATTTTCAAACTTCAATTATTAATAAGGAGTGGCCGTCATGAATCAACAGACTATAAATATGAGAGAAATACGTGATGTAGCAAATCGTTTTGATGCCGGCTCAATAGAGGCCTGCATTCAATTAGCCATGGAGCAGGGAATGAACTTGGCACAAGCGGCCAGAGAATTAGGGAAAAGAATCAGATCTCTACAAAATAATATTCCCTCTCCCCTTGAGGGAGAGGGCTAGGGTGAGGGGAATGAAAGAAACATCATCACAACAAATGCAATTCAA
>JAUVGM010000035.1 GCA_030593785.1 Gammaproteobacteria bacterium
GCATGGCTTAGAAGGCCACTTAAAAGTGCCTGATGAATAGCATCATAACCGGCAACGGTAGTATTAATTTTATATTTAACTTCATTACATTGATTAAGAAGTTGGCTATGTATGTCGCGCCACTCAAGCATACGTGTATAGGAAAGAAAGCTGGCCTTACATAATTTGCGTAACTTGTTTTGTGAAAGATGTTGACGTTGTTCCTGGTAAAAACTCCACAAGTTAAGATAAGCAATAAAATCCGATTTTTCATCTTTGAACTGAGAATGAGCCTGATCAGCTTGCTGCTGTTTATCCATTGGCCGTTCACGTGGGTCAGCAATGCTCAAGGCACTGACGATAATCAGAACTTCATTCAAACTGGAAAATTCATTAGCCGCAATGAGCATGCGGGCATAGCGTGGTTCAATAGGAAAACGCGATAAGATTTTACCAATGTGTGTAATATTCTGTTTATTCATTGCCTGCAATTCATCAAGCAACTGGTAACCATCTTTAATTAAACGAGAATCAGGTTTATCTATAAAGGGGAATTTTTCAATATTACCAAGACGAATATTATGCATTTGCAATATAACACTGGCTAGATTGGTACGCAGGATTTCGGGGTCGGTAAAAACCTGACGATTATTAAAATCATCTTCTGCATATAGGCGAATACATATGCCATCACTGGTACGACCACAACGTCCTTTACGTTGATTGGCGCTGGCCTGTGATATTTTTTCAATAGGAAGTCGTTGTACTTTAGTGCGGTAACTATAACGACTTATTCGCGCATAGCCGGTATCAATAACATATTGAATTCCCGGGATGGTTAACGACGTTTCTGCAACATTGGTGGCTAAAATAATTCTTCGATATGCATGTGACTTAAAAACTTTTTGTTGCTCGGCATTACTGAGCCTTGAATAAAGAGGAATGATCTCTGTTTTATCAGGATGATGTTTACGTAAGGCTTCAGCTGCTTCACGTATTTGTCGTTCACCACTGAGAAAAACAAGAACATCCCCGCTGCCTTCATAGCTTAATTCATCGACTGCATTAAGGATTGCTTGTTGTTGATCTTTTTTAGTCTCGTTTTCTTCATCACTATTTAACGGGCGATATCGAACTTCAACGGGGTAAGTTCGACCAGAGACTTCAATAATAGGTGCGTCTATAAAATGTTTAGCAAATCGTTCCGGGTCAATGGTTGCTGAGGTAATGATGATTTTTAAGTCCGGGCGTTTAGGTAGTAGTTGTTTTAAATAACCTAAAATAAAATCAATATTAAGACTGCGTTCATGTGCTTCATCAATAATAAGAGTGTCATAATTTTGCAGGAAGGGATCGTTTTGTATTTCGGCTAATAAAATGCCATCCGTCATAACTTTTATATGACTATTTTTATTTGATTTATCCGAAAAACGAATTTTATAACCAACACTTGCCCCCAGTTCAGTGTTAAGTTCTTCAGCTATTCGGCTGGCAACACTACGAGCAGCAATACGGCGAGGCTGGGTGTGGCCAATCATGCCATAAGTGCCTCGTCCCATTTTTAAACACAGTTTTGGTAATTGAGTTGTTTTACCCGAGCCCGTTTCTCCGCAAAGAATAATAACCTGGTGTTCCTCTATGGCTTTGCATATATCTTCTTGCCTTTGATTAATCGGTAAGTTTTCCGGAAAGCCTGGAACAGGTTTAGTAGATGCGCGTGTTTCAGCCTGTTGAATGGACTGGGCTATTTTATTCTTTAAATTGTCTAATTGTTTTGTTGCTTCTTTATCTTTCAAAAGAGCTGTAAGTTTTTTAGTGAATCGAAATCGATCAAACAACATACATTGCTTAATGAGAGTCTGTAGTTGTTTGTGAGCGTCATTCATGGGTGGGATTATATAGATTTAAAAGAGTGATTAGATATTATTAAGCTAAGTAGGTTGGTTCAAGGAACAAAGTGACGGAACCAACAAAGAATGATGGATCCGTCACTTTGTTCCTTGAACCATCCTACATGGTTGAGAATATCTTTTGATTTAAAGCTAATTGATTAATTATTACGGCTCTTCGCCATAATCGATAGTGATTTCCTGATGTATTTCAATTTCTTCGACTGCGTAGAGTTCATAACCATCAAATTCTGCACAGGGATTAACGTTGTGATTTAAATAACGTAAGGCATTTTTACCATCACGACCAATCCATTCTCCATCTTCATCTTCCGTCCACAAAACATGCATTCCATTATCAGTTGTCTCGGGACCTTTATAGTCTCCTAAATAGGTTCCTGCTTTTATTACTGTGCAGGCAAAAAGTCCCTTGCCATGAATATCAGAGTCTTCAACATAAAAATATAAGGCTTCTTCTTTACTGAGTTTGATTGTCATAATTATGTTCTATTTAATTCTGAAGGAGATATCTATCCTAGAGGAGTTCTATATAAGTTTCAATAATTTCAAATGTGTTGAAATAGTTGGTTCTTTTATGCAATGTACTCAACCTTACACGTTATAAATGCTCTGGAAGCTGTTGAATAAACAACTGTTTTCATATTTATTCAGTATTTTGGGGTGAGTTAGATAACCGCATTTTTTGCTTAAGTCATAATTACTATTGCCGATAACCATGGGTGAACATTTACCTATTTTTAAAGAAATTAATTATGATTGCCGAAACTGTTCTTACTCCGGAAAATATAGAAAAAGTTTTAAAAGGGATAACCATTCCTTCGCCTCCACAAGTTGTTGCAGATTTACAGATGGAAATGGCCATGCCTGATCCAGATCTTAATGAAATGGCTGATATGATCAGTAAAGATCCGGGACTGGCAGGCGGTGTATTAAAAATATTAAATTCCCCTTTTTATGGCAACCGGGATATCGCCTCTATTTCAAAGGCTGTCATGATGCTGGGTATGAACACCATTGCAAATATCGTGAATACATTATATTTACGCGATGCAATGTCGCGGCAAGAAAATGTTGCTGATGATACTTATAAAGCAATGATTCGATTCTGGGATTCTGCAGCAGATGTGGCGCGTGCTTGCCAGTTAGTTGCGCAGCGTTTACGTTTTCATGAGCATGATATGGCCTACATGCTGGGTTTGTTTCACAATTCAGGCATACCTCTTTTGATGCAGCGCTATGATGATTATCCTGAGGTCATTGCGCAATCCTATTTGCTTGATGAACATCGTATTGTCGATACAGAAAATAAGCACTATCAATCGAATCATGCCGTGGTCAGTTTTTATGCAGCACGTTCCTGGAAACTGCCCGATATATTGTGCCAGGTAATAGCCTCACACCACAGTGCCATTGATATTTTTACCGAGAAGGATGGGACCAATTCGGATGAAAAATACCTGTTAGCGATTTTAAAACTAGGTGAGCATCTGGCAGGCTTGTATAGAACCATTGGAAATAACGATAACGATCTTGAATGGCGACAAATACAGGATGATGTGCTTGAGTATCTCAGTCTAAGTCAGTTTGATTACGATGATTTAGTTGCTTTTGTCGCAGACAATGGTATTGGTGGGCAAACCTACTTTATGTAGAAGGTCTTATTTCTTCCAGGAAATATCTACAAAATTTAAAAAATCCTGTCATTGCGAGGAAGCACTGAAAAACAGATGTTTTTAGTGCTGACGCGGCAATCTCATGGTTAAACCTGCATCGGGTGTGAGATTGCCACGCTATCGCTCGGTAACCGCTCCTGCGTGGCCCAGGCCAGCTTCTCAACCTCTGGTTTCACCTTCTCCTTGCAATCGTCGCAATGACAATGATTTGTTTTATTTAGTGATGGTGATGACCATCCGGGCCATGTACATGCCCATGTTCAATTTCTTCTTTCGATGCTTCACGAATATCTGCAATTTTAATATCAAAGTTCAATGCGATGCCTGCTAATGGATGGTTGCCATCAACAGTGACTTCGTCACCTTCAATTTTCGTCACAGTTACCGTGAGCATGTCACCTTCAGGACTTTCGGCATGGAACTGAATACCCTCTTCAACGGGGTGATCAGATTCAAACATCTTACGAGGGACAACCTGAATCATTGAGTCATCACGAACACCGTAGCCATCTTCCGGCTCAATATGGGCAGAGAATTCATCACCGGCTGATTTTCCTTCCAGCTGTCCTTCCAGACCAGGAATAATTCCACCTGCTCCATGCAAATAGAGAAAGCTGTTGTCTTGAGATTCATCAAGTATTTCACCTTGATCGTTTTTTAAAGTGTAGTTAATCGTAACAACGCTGTTTTTGCTGATTTGCATGTGAAAACCTTTAATATTTGAGTGAAATACAGAGAATTTTTGAAAAACAAACTATATCAGATAAAATTATTCAAAAAATAGCTATTTAGTGAAAAAATAATTTTTAATAGATCTGTTAAAATAGAGATATTGATAATTGAGCCTTGTTGAAAGCATTATGAATAAAAAAACATCCCAGGATAATATATTTGCATCTCCTCTATCAGAAATTGTTGATTTCATTTTTGATGAAAAGGTGGTGGATGTTTTTCCCGATATGATTAATCGTTCTGTACCTGGCTACAGTACCATCATTAATCAAATCGGTATTCTTGCGCAGCACCATGCAAAAGAAAATACTCATTTATATGATTTAGGCTGCTCGTTGGGTGCGGCGAGTTTATCGATGCGACATCACTTAACTGAAGAGGGTTGTGAAATCATCTCGGTTGATAATGCACAAGCAATGATCGATCGCTTGGATAAAATATTACAGCGAGATAATAGTAAGACACCGGTTAAAACCTTATGCGCAAATATTCAGGATGTCGAAATCACAAATGCTTCCGTTGTTGTTATGAACTTTACCTTACAGTTTATTCCTTTGGCGGAACGGAAAGAAATAATGGCTAAAATTTATAAAGGACTAAATAAGGGCGGTTGTTTAATTTTATCTGAGAAATTGGCTTTTTCAGATAAAGATGAGAATGAAATGCAAATTGATCTTCACCATGCTTTTAAAAGATCAAATGGATATAGCGATCTTGAAATCGCACAAAAACGCAGTGCATTAGAAAATGTCTTGATTCCTGAGACCAGAGAAACTCATGTACAACGATTAAAAGAAACCGGTTTTCCCCAGGTCTTCCCCTGGTTTCAATGTTTTAATTTTTCTTCGTTCATCGCAATTAAATAATATGATCGATTATAGCGAACTCTATCAAGCCCTCGAGAACAGTGATGCAAAAGCCTGGTTAAACACACTAGAGAAAAGTGTAGATCATGCTTTTAATTCCCCGCGGCATGGAGAGCTTGATAAATGGTTTGCGATGTTAGATAACTTGCCTGACATCAAGCCTTCTTCTATAGAGTTGAATAGCGAAGTTCGTATTGGAGAGTTTGATGATTGCGAACAAACGACTCGTGATGAACTGGAACAACATTTACGCTTATTAATGCCCTGGCGCAAAGGCCCTTTTTCCGTATTCGGTTTGGATATAAATACTGAATGGCACTCAGACTGGAAATGGGATCGAGTACAACCGCATTTAGATTCTTTAAAAGGAAAACATGTCCTTGATATTGGTTGTGGCAATGGCTACTACGCATTACGAAGTTACGGGCAGGGTGCAGATTTAGTTGTCGGTATTGATCCCGGTCAAAAATACATTATGCAGTTTTACGCATTAAAGAAATATTTAGGTGATATTCCAGTACACCTTTTACCTTTAGGCATTGAAGATATTCCTCCTTCGTTAAAAGCATTCGACACCGTGTTTTCGATGGGGGTGTTATATCACCGACGTTCACCATTGGAGCATTTATATGAGCTTCGGGAATGTTTAAAGCCGGGAGGGGAGTTGGTATTAGAAACACTGGTCATAGACGGTGATGTTAATTCGGTATTACTACCTGAAGATCGTTACCAGCAAATGCGCAATGTCTGGTTTTTACCCAGTTGTGATGCATTGGTTTTATGGTTACAACGTTGTGGTTTTAAAAATGTCCGGGTTGTTGATGTATCGAAGACAACTACCGATGAACAGCGTGCAACAGATTGGATGACGTTTGACTCTTTAGAAAAGTTTTTAGATTCAAATGATCCAACAAAAACCATTGAAGGGTATCCTGGTCCAATGCGGGCAGTGGTATTGGCGAATGCTCCAAAATAATTTACTTGATGTGTCTTCATCAATTTCAGACCTTAACTATGCTGGGTTTCGTAGGTGCGAATTCATTCGCTCGCTGAGATAGATATAGCCACTGAGGTAAATTTTATCTCCGCGTTCGAATGAATTCGAACCTACTAAGATCGACTCGGCGGTAAAAAAATTAGAGGTAAATAAAATGTTTGAAATGATCAGCAAAGAACAAGCATTAACTGGCAGAGAAGAAAGCATTCCGTTACCTGCAAAACATTTTGTTAACCAAAATAACCTTTCTGCTCCGTATCCTGAAAACATGCAACAAGCCATGTTTGGTTTGGGTTGTTTTTGGGGGGCTGAACGAAAATTTTGGGAAACGGACGGTGTTTATATCACTTTGGTGGGGTACTCTGCCGGGTATACACCGAATCCGACTTACCAGGAAGTGTGTTCAGGCATGACTGGGCATAATGAAGTGGTTTATGTTGTTTATGATCCAGACAAAGTGAGTTATAAAACATTACTAAAAATATTCTGGGAATCGCATAATCCTACACAAGGCATGCGCCAGGGAAATGATCGCGGCACGCAATATCGTTCAGGTATTTATACTTATTCAAAAGAACAAAAAGAACTGGCGTTAAAAACAAAGGAACACTATCAAAAGGTTTTACGGGCTGCGGGTTTAAGATTAATCACAAGCGAAATTATTGATGCAACAGATTTTTATGTTGCAGAAGAGTATCACCAACAATATTTAGCAAAAAATCCTTCGGGTTATTGCGGGCTGGGTGGTACAGGACTTCTTTATAAATAAGATTAAGTCTAATCTTGTAAAGTAACAATTAACTTTCGACTGTGACCAATTGTACGATGTTCCCACAGGTAGATTCCTTGCCATGTTCCTAATGTACACCGCCCCTGCGATATAGGTAGTGTTAGACTGTTCTGTGTAAGAATGGTGCGTATATGTGCTGGCATATCATCTGGGCCTTCCATGTCATGTAGATAGCCAGGGTCGCCATCAGGAGCAATGCGCGCCATAAAATTTTCCAGGTCGACTCTTACAGTAGGATCGGCATTCTCGCAAAGAATGAGCGATGCACTGGTGTGTTGCAAAAACAGATGACAAAGCCCTGATTGAACATTACTTTCATCAACGATCCTCTGAATATCATTTGATATATCAAATGTTCCTCTACCTTTAGTTTCTATTTGTAATATTTTTTGCTTCATATGATGCATATTACAGTAAAAACATATACGTAACATTTGTTGACAAAGAAAAACTGTTACACGCGAATAAAAACAATTAGTTTTGCCACTAATAAGAAAAAGTGACATTTAAAAATAATGTGAACTCCATCACGTTACCTAGATGTATATCCATAAAGGTAAATGATTACTTAACAAAAGTTTGCACATGCCGATAGATAAGCAAAGATATACTTACAAAAAAAATAATAATGAGAAAAAATTAATGAACAGAGAGTTACTTGAAACATTGTTTCAACAAAACCATATTGATTTTAGTTGTATAAAACTTTTTTCTGAAGAAAATATTCCTGCAGTTGAGGTTCTTAAAAAATCTCAAGTTGATTGTACCGTTTTAACTTTTGAGGATGAATTTTTTATCGCACTTAATCCTGCGACTCGTAAATTTAATTTATCCCGTTTAAATAAAATCACCGGTAAAGCTTTATTAGAAATTGATAATAAAGAAGAACAAATAATTAAAAACTCAAAGAGAAAAGTTCATATTTATATTGATGAAGCGTTAGAAAATCAGGATGAGTTTTTTATAGTTTGTGAAGAAGAAAAAAATGCTTATACTATCGATATCAGACAATTACATAAACTATCTGATGATAATCTGATTGGACTATCTTTCTCGGATGAAGTGGAAAAAAATATGGATATTAAAGAAACCTTGAGTTTTAAAGAACGAGTTAAAGCCTTACATTCATTACCTCCTATGCCGGAAACAGCAAGTCAGATTTTAAACCTGAGGGCTATTCATGAAGTGAAGGTTGAGCAAATTGTAGCTGTTATTGAAAAAGATCCTGTACTCGTTGCACAAATAGTCAGTTATGCAAACTCCGCTTTTTTTGGACAAGCCGGTTCAGTTAAGTCGTTAAAAGATGCCATATTCAGGGTGTTGGGTGTGGATGCTGTTATGAATATGGCACTTGCTTTATCAGTGGGCTCTACATTCAAAATTCCACAAACAGGACCCGTTGGAGCCAAGTGTGTTTGGAAATCATCTATCTATGCGGCTTCTTTAATGCAGCGTTTAAGTATGTTGATGCCCTGGGGGGAAAGACCTAATCCTGGTACAGCATATTTAGTGGGTTTATTGTCGGATATAGGTTTGCTTGTGTTGGGACATTTGTTCACTGATGAGTATGTTGAACTTAACAACTATCTGGAAAAAAATAGTGATGTAAATATTCTGGATGCAGAAGAACATGTTTTTGGTATTACTCACCTGGAAATTGGAAAGATGGTTATGCGCATGTGGAACATGCCTGATGAGCTCATTGCAGTAGCGGGTTATTTTAGTGATAAAACGCATTCTGAAGAATATGAAAAATATATTCAATTATTGACAGTTGTTAAAACGTTGCTGGTGCCTCACGGGCTAACGTTTGGAGATAGCTCTGAAGAGCTATCGTTAGATTTGCTGGAAAAACTAAATCTTGACGAGGAAGAGGTTATTGTTGCCTCTGACGAAGTGCTTTCAGAAGGTGAAATCATCAAAAATTTAGTTAAACAAATGTGTGCGTAATCCTGTAAATCCAAACTTTTCTTGCCTATAGTTAGGTAATGTCGACCGAAGAAAAAGTAAATCTACTGGCTTGTGCTTCAACTTCATTGCCACTTAATAGCGGATTTAAATTCCCCGATATTCAGCATTCTGAGCCGTTGTGGAAGCGTGCACCGACACGTGACAATTCAGGTAAGCCTTATGCTGATTTTATGATGGTTATACCGGGGCTGCGAGACTTTGAAGCATCTCGTTTAAACGATGTAATTAATAGAATGGGCGCAGTTTTAAAGCATTTTGAAAGCGACATCATTCTTGCTGATTTGAATCTGAAAATAAATGTGTTGTGGGTAACTGTCCAACCACATATTGGCTTAAGTACGGAAATTGCGTCGTTGATTCATCATGCCGTTCCTGAAGCAAAGCTTGTATCTCAGCATACTGCGTCTGAAAGTTAATCGCGTAAAAAGTGTAAAATATTTTCTTTTTCCCGCACCGTATCTTCGTAGCCCAATTTAATCAGCGCATTACAATATCCTTTTTCAAACAATAAGTAGCTCATAAAGCTGCTGTCTGTTTTTGAGTATGCACCTATGCCGCGTAATAATGTTTTGATTGACCAGGGTAATTCATGTGCATGGTCTGATGCCATTCTGCCGATGTCATCGCTAGGAGAAATAACCTGCACCTCAACCTGGCGTAATGTCACCCCATGTTTTTCACGATGTTTATCAGCAATCAGGTTAATGGTTTTATTGATACGCTGTAAACGTTCTATGTCAGCATCCAGGCTATCAAGAAAAATACTGTTTAAGGTATGCCCGGCAATTTCACCTAAAGTAGGGAGTTTAGGGTTAGAAACCCGCTCTAGTTTAGGCTCAATTTGACGGTTACCAATGACCAGAACACGATCTGCGCCAAGATGCAGCGCAGGACTAATAGGGGCTGTTTGACGAATAGAGCCATCACTAAAAAATTCACGATTAAGTTTTACTGGTGAGAATAAAAAGGGAATAGCGGATGATGCCATTAAATGATCAACGGTAATTCGGGTTGATAAACCAATACGCTGAGCGCGCTTCCAGTTCTTAAGTGATGGATGTCCATGATAAAAAGCAACAGATTGATGACTGGAATACCCCGTCGCGTTAATGCTTAACGCATGCAATGTTTTTGTTTCAATAGATCTTTGCAGTACGCTGCTATCTATATACTGTTCGAGTAACTTTCTTAATGGCGTTCTATCGAGTAAATAAATAGGGCTGTGTCTTCCTAATCCACCTAACATCATTGAAATTATCCAATGTGCGCCGGTTTTCATTATGCCAAAAATATCGGTTCGAAAAACCTGGTCAGATGTGAAATTTGACCAGACAAAATGCATTCTGCGAACTGAGTTTTTAAAGTGATCACTTTTAGCTGCTAACGATGCTGCATTAATTGCGCCTGCCGATGTCCCGCAAATGATAGTGAAGGGACAAGGTGAGCCTGCTGGTATCATTTCAGCTATCGCCTTTAATACACCTATTTGGTAAGCCGCTCGCGCGCCACCACCAGTCATCACTATGGCGAGTTTTGGTTTATCTTTCTCTTTAGTCAAAAAATAAATCCTTATTAGTATTATTTGTTAGATCGTGATGTTCATCAAATTAAGTATAGTGTACTGTTTGTAATAGTTTAAGTATAAAGTATGCACTTATTTAATAAGGAATTGTAAACTTGAGTAACAATAACAGTAGTAAACCTGTTTATTCAGGAAACTCCATTATGGTTCGTCCAAATGGTCCATTAATCTGTAAGGGTGATACCGATATAACTTTACAAAATGCAGATGGGGCGTTGATATTAAAAGATAAAGAGTTTGCTTTATGCCGCTGTGGCCTATCCAGGAACAAACCTTTTTGTGATGGCACACATAAAATACAAGGGGTGCAAGCGACACAAGCATTTAGTGACCAGCAAGAAGAAGATATTAATGGTACTGTCGCTGATTTAACGATCGTGGTTAAACCCCATTCGATGTACAGCGTTCAGGGGCCCGTTACAATATTTAGCCGCGATGGTTTATCTAAAACAACACGGACTAAAAGTTCCTTATGTCGTTGTGGACATTCAGGAAATAAGCCGTTTTGTGATGGCGCACATAATAGATATGATTTTACTGAATAAGCACGATCAAAATATTTACGGTTTTTACTTTTATTAGAGTGGGTTTATATAGTATAAAATGTTATGACACCTCTTCAACGTTACCAATCAGACATACAAAAAAGAAAGATTAAAACTGATGATTTGCAGTGGCAAGCATTACAACGTACTCAGCGTGTGTATTCTGAATTAAATATAGCATCTCAATCCAGCCGCTCTCTCCTCTCGTCCTTGTTTAAAAAAGAACAGCCCGTCCGTGGACTTTATCTATGGGGCGGTACAGGACGAGGTAAAACATATTTAGTTGATAGTTTTTATGAATGTTTACCGGGGGATAAAAA
>JAUVGM010000219.1 GCA_030593785.1 Gammaproteobacteria bacterium
TCGTATGATTGGTGCGGGTATCTTAGGTAAGAATGCAGGTGAGTTAATTGCTGAAGCAGCACTAGCAATTGAGATGGGAGCAGAGATGGATGACATTGCAATGACAATTCATCCTCATCCAACACTTTCAGAAACACTTAATTTTGCAACTGAGGTTGCAGAAGGTACCTGTACTGACATTTATATGCCGAAGAAGAAAAAGTAACTACGCAACTCATCGTGTAGGTCAGACTTCAGTCTGACAATATTAAAAAAGGAACCTCAACGGTTCCTTTTTTTGTGTCCAAATATTGTAGAGTTTCCGATATAACCTATGGTTGTCACTTGACAACCATAGGTTTATTTCCTAATATTTACTGTAGGACATTTGCTAAGGAATAGCGGTTACAAAATAGGTCACGGATGCCAAGAAATAAACACCCAAATAAAGAGATTGAAGAAGCTTTAAAATATGCTGAGGATAAGCATTGGCGCATTGAAAATAGTAAAGGTCATCCTTTTGGGCAAATGTATTGTCCATATAAGGATTCCACGGAACCATGTGAAGGTAATGGAAAGTGGTGCAGAGTTGGTATTTGGAGCACGCCTAGTAATACAGGTAACCACGCTAAAAACATAAAGAAAATAGTTGATCGTTGTATAAGAAAGCAGGAGGAGAACAATAATGAATGAGTATGAATTTGAATTAACATTCAAGCTCCCGCAAGGAGACGATCCCGATCAATATTTTGCAGCATTAGAAAAGTCATGTTCTGATGCAATAGTGGGCACAGGTCAAACTGGGTATATGGCATTCGATTTTACACGTGAATCATCATCAGCTTATGACGCGATTGTAAGTGCTGTAGCAGATATTAAAAAGGTAATACCAAAAGCATCATTAACTGAAGCAACCCCCGACTTTGTGGGACTAACTGATGTTGCAGATCTTTTAGGATTTTCACGCCAATACATGCGTAAGCTTATGGTCAAAAGTGGAACAGAGTTTCCTTCGCCAATTCATGAAGGTAAATCTTCACTATGGCATCTTTCAAATATTCTTATTTGGCTTAAAGAAAATAACAAGTATGAAATAGAAGATACATTAATTGATATTGCTAATATCAATAAGAAATTTAATCTTGTAAAAGAATTGAATCAAGTAAACGATGATATACAAGATAATATTCGTGAATTGATTGCTTCTTAAAATTAAAGGGCTCAGTCCGCTTTAATTAGCAATATTATTGAGTCATTTTAATCATTAATGTAAAATAACGTTAGAACAATGAATAAAAAGTAAAAACTTCTGTCATTCCGGCCTTGAGCCGGAATCCAGTAATTTAAAAAGGAACCATTAAGGTTCCTTTTTTTATACATAAACATACAAGGAGAGTAAAAATAATAACAATAGGTTGTTGAATAGATGTCACAAGATCAATCTGATTACGAGAAAAAAATTGCCAAAGCCAATGCCGCGCGCCAACGCCAGCTTGAGAAACAAAAAGAAAAATTAGCATCACCTGAGTATCAAAAAGCGCAACAAGAAAAACACCAAGCCTCGCAGTTAAAATCGCAACAACGTGCATTTCAAAAAATGAAAGCGCGATTAGACGATCCAGCATACAAAGAAGAGCAACAAGAGAAGCAACGCAAAACTCAAATGAAAGCATTTGAAAAGCAACGTGCACGCCAACAAATAAAAGAAGCCTCACCAGAATATATAAAACAACAAGTCGAAAAAGTCACAGCGGCGAAAGATAAAGCAGTAAAAAAATTACTAGAAAGTAAAAGTGTGATTTCTATTGATGTTAATAAAAACAAACGTACAAAATCAAAAGGCTTAAAAGGCAGAACCCCCACCGCACTTGAAAAAAAGTTAGGCAATAAAATTGGCGACATTGGTTGTATTTGTTGTTTGAATAAAAAATGGTACACCTCAGATATGGCAGAACAAGAAAGCACCAAGTTTGTTTCACTGCACCATGTTGAAGGAAGAACAAAAGAGTGGGCGCATGCAAAAGTATTACCGTTATGCGCCTACCACCATGACATCCCCGCACCGAGTCATGCCCCTGAAGAATTAACACCAATTCATCGTGGTAATAAAAAAGAATGGATTACCTTTAATGGAACCGAAGATGAACTGTTAAAACAGGTTTACGATATTATTGAAGAGGAAAGGCCTTGGTTGGGGTAAATTAATGGGGTTAGAGCATAAATATTCTTAGTATTAGAGAAAAATATGTTCTGGAGTTCCCTCCAGTTTAACGGATGCTTTAATTAACCTATATTAGAAATAATTGTGTTCTGCTTACAATTATTGGAGTATAGGACATATGGAAAAACTCAAAAAGATTCTAATTCAGGAAGATACTATCCTTTTCATCGGCTCAGGTATTTCAATGTGGTCAGGTCTCCCTTCATGGTCTGGCATGATAGAAGAATTAGCCTTATTTATTGAAGCTACTGGTGCCAACTCCGATCTAGTACGGGCGGAGGCAAAAAAAGGAGAACTCCTACAAGCTGCAAGCTATGGTTTTGACAAGCTAACAAAACACCAAATTGGTGAGTTTATCAGAGCATCATGCCGTTACGGAATTGCTAAGCCACATGAAATTCACAAAAAAATTGTTACACTGGGTCCTCGTTACTTTATTACAACAAACTACGATAACTTAATTGAAGAAAGTCTTAGTAAATGGCAGCCAAACCGTTTTTATCGAGCGCCAGTCACAAATCGTCATCTTACTGAAACCGCAGAAATTGTACATGCAAGAGCAACTGACTTAATTTTTAAACCCCATGGCGATGCAGCTGATTGCGAAAGTATCATATTGACTCAAGAACAATATCGACAGCTTTTACCCAATGGTGAGCGACATGCGGCATTAGAATCATTGAAAATGCTTCTAACAAGTAGGCCTATCGTATATATAGGCTTTGGACTTCGCGACCCTGACTTCTTATATGTTCGAGACTTACTAGCCAACACTTACAAAGGTGGAACACGTGACCACTACGCAATCATGGCAGATATATCTGTAGAAGAAAGTGATTACTGGCGACGAAATTACGGTATACATCTTATTAATTACTCGACAACAGAAAATTCTGATAAGAGTAGAAATCACAAACCGTTATTAACCTTGCTTGACACTCTGCTCGACAATGAATTTGCATTACCTAAAGAAAATAAATTCGATCCAAGTTCTTCTGAAGTCGTACTTGCTTTAGCTCGTCATGCTACAAGCTTATTGCGTACCCCAAAAAATGATCCTGAATTTATAATACGTGTTCATCCTAAAATGAAAAAGAATGACATGAGCTTATTTCACAGTTTTCAAGACCGATTTAATCACTTACCTGTTATGGATTTCTTAAAAAATGGACCAGAAAGAGCGCTATTGATCGGTCTACCAGGTGCAGGTAAAACATACTCCTTCCGCCAAGCAGCAGCTCAATTAGCGGATAAACTTCATGAATCTTGTCTATCAGAGCCATTTGATAACCAGACTGCAATATTGCCCATATTAGTAGATTTAAAATTATATGCAGGAAATATTCGAGAATTAATAAATCAAACACTCCCAAAGAACCTTCCGTTCGATGAGTTAATACAAAACTTCAATGTAAAAATTTTTCTTGATTCATTTAATGAGATGCCTCGGGAATATTTAGATAACGACAGCTATGAATTAGACTTTGTTGAATTTGCATCGAGTATCGACGATGCGTCACTTATAATTGGTTCACGTACTAGTGATGGCTTGGGTAAGTTGGAATTACCCGAATACAATCTTGACCAAATTGATGAAGATATTGTGAAATCTGAACTTCAGCGATTAGGAATCAATATTGGAGGGCGCTTTAAGCGTGAAATCCAGCAATTGTTTCAGAAACCATTTTATTTCCAGTTTTTTTCAAATGATAATGTGAAATTACCTGAAGAGGGACATCCCAGAGATTTATACCAACAATTTTTTAACAATCTACATGAAGAATTCATTAAACGATTTGGTGATCAGATTGATATTGTCAAAGTACTATCATTTACAGCTTTTGATGCACTTAATAAAGGCGAAGAAGCATTTCCACTATCCGAACTTCTTGGCATCCTAAAGACAAGCGCAGTAAAAGAAAATGTTGCTGATATTGACGTTCGAAATATTGCTAATTGGCTTGTTTCATTTTCAGTTTTAATACCATACTCTGGTGGTCGTATTGCATTCGTGCACCAATCAGTAACAGAATATTTAGCCGCAACAGAACTTGTAAATCAATATATTGCTAGCCCACATATTTTAAAAGAAAAAATGGCTCTTACTAGATGGGATCAAGCCTTATTTCTAACTCTCAGCCTTTTGCCCTCTTCACAAGCCCCTGAGTTCTTGCAGGATGTCATTAAATTAGATCTCAGTCTTGCACTTCGTGCCGTAAAATACCTTGAGATAGAGCGTGATGACGTCGTTTCAACATTGCTCAATGAGGTTATTAAACGAAAACAAAGTCAGGAACCTACCGGCTACAAAATGCAATTTGCATTAGAAGATAACTTTCCTATTACTGAAACACATGAACCTCAGCTTCGCGAACTAATAAAATTTCATAGTAGCATTGGAGCAACAGCAGTTGTA
>JAUVGM010000210.1 GCA_030593785.1 Gammaproteobacteria bacterium
AAATATTCTTTTATTCGTGATGCCTATTTACAACATCGTAAAAATTTAATTTTTGATGGTAACCCTCCTATAGAAGATGCACTTCCTGTACCCGAAACAACATCTGAAGATCTGGATCTTGAAAAAGAACTGGGCTTTTAATATCACTATTGAATAAATGAAGAGAAGTTAGAAGTGGAACAAAATATTTTACTTTCAGTAATGGCCATTATTATTGGCTTTGGTTTATTAGTTTGGGGAGCGGAACGTTTTGTTCATGGTGCCGCTGCTATTGCGCGAAATTTTGGTGTCCCTCCACTTATTATTGGCCTTACGGTAGTAGGTATTGGTACTTCAGCACCTGAAATACTGATTTCAATGGTTGCTGCTTACGAAGGTAATCCTGCACTAGCGGTAGGTAATGCGTTAGGTTCAAATATTACTAATATTGCTTTAGTACTCGGTATTACAGCTCTAGTGATGCCGCTAACGGTAAAATCAAAAACGTTACGCCGTGAATACCCGGTCATGTTTATTGTTATGTTACTTGCGCTCGTACTTGTAATGGATGGCCACCTGGGTCAAATAGATGGTTTGATTTTAATCTCGGGATTGTTCGTGATGTTGTACTGGATGATACAAACAGCGAAAAAACAAAAACGTGATCCAATGGAAAAAGAATTTGAGCAAGAGATACCTAAAATATCAACTCAAAAAGCATTCCTATGGTTTGCCATTGGACTTATTTTACTCATCATAAGTTCGCGAGGATTAGTTTGGGGTTCTGTTAATATTGCAAAAGCAGCAGGTATTAGTGATCTTGTTATTGGCTTAACGATTGTTGCAATTGGAACAAGTTTACCCGAACTTGCTGCTTCAATAGTGAGTGCATTAAAGAAAGAACACGATATCGCCATCGGTAATATTATTGGCTCGAACATGTTCAACATGCTCGTGGTATTTGGTATTCCGGGTTTAATGAGTCCGCATTTTGTTGACTCTGCAATTTTAGACCGCGACTTCCCCTTTATGATTGGTTTAAGTATTGCGCTATTTATTATGGCCTATGGATTTAAAAACAAACATGGTCGTATAAACCGTTTTGAAGGTAGCCTGCTATTAGGTGGTTATGTCACTTATATGGTTGTACTGTATTACACAGCTATAGTTTAATTTAAACTGAATTTACATTATGGGAGCAATAATTATGGAAGAACTTAAATTTCAATCATCAAAAATTAAATGTGGTGGCTGTGTTGCCAACATAGAAAAAGGCTTGGCAGGTTTTGCTGGAATCACTGAAGTAAAAGTGGATGTTGAAAGTAATGTTGTTAATGTTCAGGGAAGTGATCTTGATAAAGCAGTGATAGAAAATAAGTTAGCCGAACTAGGTTATCCGACTGTATAAATAGCAAAACTTATGCTTACAGTTTATAGCCAAGATGTTCTTCAATAAACTCACGAACACAACCATAACCACCTTTATTGGTTAACACTACATCTACGATATCTTTAATCGCACTCATGGCATCGGCAGGACAAGCAGTAAAACCAACGGCATTAATAATATCGCGGTCATTGATATCGTCACCAATATAGGCAACCTGTTTCATATCAATATCCATGTCTTTACACCATTGTTCTAAAATACCAAGTTTAGGATCAGTACCGACATATAACTTTTTGATACTTAATGTTTTGGCTCTACCTTCTATGATCTTTGACTTAAAACCAGAGCTGAGCAAGCCAACTTCAACACCTTGCTTTTGTAATTCAATAATACCGCGACCATCTTTGGTATCAAATCGTTTAATTTCTTCACCACTTTCAGAGTAGTACATGCCACCATCGGTCAAGGTACCATCTACATCCAGACCAAGAAATTTAATTTCAGATTTTATAGGCATTCAATTCAACCTTCTTATCCGTCATTCCCGAGGAAGCGGGAATCCAGGTATTTAAAACCATAGATTCCGGCTAAGAACATGCCGGAATGACGAGATTTTTATAGTTAGTTATATAATATTTTTACCAATCGCAGTCGCAATTGGACGTAAAGTCGTTAACAAGTCACGGAACATATCATGATCAAGCTGTTGCGCCGCATCAGATTTTGCAACAGAAGGATCAGGATGTACTTCAATTAACAAACCTTCAATTCCCATCGCAGTACAAGCTCGCGCCAGATCAGGTACACCATAGCGATAACCAAGCGCATGACTGGGATCGAGAATAATGGGCAGGTTAGTGTATTCTTTTAAATACGCTACACCACATAAATCCAAAGTAAAACGAGTTTTCGTTTCAAAAGTACGAATACCGCGTTCACATAAAATAACGTTATCGTTACCGGCAGATAAAATAAATTCTGCTGCTTGTACAAATTCCTGTAACGTTGTTCCAAAACCACGTTTTAATAAAATGGGTTTACGAGACTTACCACATGTACGCAAGATACCCTGGTCATACATAGCCTTTGCACCAATCTGTATAATATCGGCGTATTCAATAATTTCATCAACGTGTGTAGTGTCACGCACTTCAGTGATAATATTTAAACCAAACTTACTGCGCATTTTATCAAGCAGTTTTAAACCTTCTAAACCCATACCCTGAAAAGAATACGGTGAAGTGCGAGGCTTATAACAACCTGCTCGCAATGTTTTAATGCCCTGTTCAACCATGAGCTCAGCAGACTGTGTGATTTGTTCTTCTGATTCAACAGAGCACGGCCCTGCGATCACCATGGTGTTATTATTTGTACCACCAATCTTCACGCCATTAATATCAATTTCACGGGTTTCACTAAAATAGTCTGCACTTGCAAGTTGCATATCATTTGGAAAAACAAAACTTTCTTCTGTAATGCTTTCGTATTCGCTCGGAACTTCTTTTAAAGCAGAGGGTGTGACCAAAACATGATGCTCAGGTTTTTTAATGTGGAAAGCATCTAACGCTTCTGAAATTTTTGCTACTTCAGCGTCACTCACGCTGTTTTTTAAATGAATAATCATAACTCGCCTTTAATCAAATTGAAGAAAGTCACCGCACCGGTCACTTTGTTTGTGTCATCAACAACAGGTAAATAAGAAATTGCAAAACTCTGTTGTTTTATAAAACTTAATAATTCCTTAACGCTGAAATTCTCGTTTGCTGTTACCGGATCGGTATTTGTTATATCGGCAACACTAACATCGTTCAGATTGTCAGTATGTTTTAACAAGCCTTTACGTACATCAGCATTCGTCACAATGCCATCCAGCTTACCGTTGTCATCAATCAATATCGTAAAGCCAACATCATAATTTTCGATAGATTGAAGAATTCCTGTGACGCTACGATCTTTTAGTTTTAACAACGGCAACTCTTCGACGGTACGCATAAAATCTTTCACCTGAAAATGCGAATCAACTTCATGAGCTTTCAGATTGAGCATTGCCGCGCCCATAGATTCACTTGTCATTAAGTAGGAACCTGAGACAGAGGAGTAAACTCCCATGTTGCGCAATATAAATGACACCTCACCATTCACGCCACCATCGACATGAATTTTTTTATTAGGATATTTTTGCCTGAATTGACGAATTTTTTTGAAATTCGATTTATCAAACTCACCACCGCTTTGACCCGGTGTGGTTGTCATAAATAATATAAAATCAAATTTTTCCGAATACTCTTCAAAAACGGAAATATCTGTTTCTGAAGTAATCGCCAAACCCAGTTTGGCAGTAATACTTGCAGGAACGGTTAACTTTTCTTTGAGATTTTCATATTGAAAAGTCACGTAATCAACATTGAGTTCTGCGGCCTTGGCAAAATATTTTTCAGGTTCAGAACTGATAATATGGAGGTCGACAGGAGTCTTACTTAACTGTTTAATCTCAGCAATATCATCAAAAACACCCAAATCATCATTACAATCAATATGAAAAAAATCTGCACCATGCACATCAAGATCTTTGATGATTTCAGGCAGAGACTGGCTCTTGCTGGAATAGACAGAAGCAGAGATTTTCATGGATTTTTATCTGATTTCAGTGACTTATAAGTTCCCATCATATTAATGCTATGACAGCATTGGGTCAATAAATGTCATATATAATAGGTATGCTCTTGCTGTGACATTGGTTAGAATAACCACATAATATGAATAAAATAACATTGGCGAAATAATCTATGAGTTTCCGCATTGTAATCCCCGCACGTTTCGCTTCCTCTCGATTGCCGGGCAAACCGCTACGAGATATCTGTGGCAAACCGATGATTGAACACGTGATTGAACAGGCTAAAAAGAGCAATGCTGAAGAAGTCATTGTAGCTACCGATTCTAAAGAAATTGCAGATGCTATTTCTGGTATCGATGTTCGAGTTTGTATGACGCGAAAAGATCATCAATCAGGAACAGAACGTTTATCTGAAGTTATTGAGCAATTAGGATTTGATGACGAACAAATATTAATTAATTTACAGGGTGATGAACCCATGATGCCCCCCGTTTGTTTGAATCAAGTGGGACAAGCGCTTGAAGAAGACAGCAATGTAAAAATGGCGACCCTGTGTACACCATTAACGGATATAGAAGAACTTTTTGATCCGCATGCCGTTAAGGTTGTGAGAGATATTAATGATTTTGCCCTTTATTTCACTCGTGCTGCAGTGCCCTGGTCTCGAGACTGCTTTAATGAACACCCTCGAGAATTACCAAAAAATCAGGACTATCAACGTCACATTGGCCTTTATGGTTATCGTGCCGGTTTTATTAAACAATATTTAGAATGGCAAAGCAG
>JAUVGM010000317.1 GCA_030593785.1 Gammaproteobacteria bacterium
CGGCCATTTGAACCAACTTGAAAAAGTTTCTCAGATTATTGATTATCGTTTTAAAGATGAGAGCCTCTTATCTTTAGCTTTGACCCACAGAAGTATCGGTTCGAAAAACAACGAACGACTCGAGTTTTTGGGAGATTCTATTTTGGGAATGGTTATTAGTAGTGAGCTATTTAATCGTTTTCCCAACGAAAAAGAAGGTGTGTTAACACGACTTCGTTCAAGTTTAGTGAAAGGCGATACGCTCAGCGAAATTGCAATTGAACTTAACTTGGGTGAGTTTATTAAGTTAGGCTCCGGTGAATTAAAAAGTGGTGGCTATCGTCGTGCGTCAACACTGGCAGATGCGGTAGAAGCAATTATTGGTGCTATTTATCTTGATTCACGAGTTGAGGCGGGTATTCAGCAAATTGAGAAAATTATCTTATCCATATTTAAAACTCGACTTGATAACTGTGAACCTGGTGGTGTATTAAAAGATCCTAAAACTCGTTTACAAGAATACCTTCAATCTAAAAATTTACAGTTACCCACGTATAGTGTTGTTTCTATATCAGGAAAAGAACACTTACAAACCTTTAAAGTTTCTTGTTCTATTGTCGGCTACCCTAACCATGTTGTTGCAACAGGTGCGAGCAGACGCAAGGCCGAGCAAGCAGCAGCAGAAAAAGCATTAGTTACCCTTATTCATGAATAATACAAAAAAAGATTTTCGTTGTGGTTATGTCGCATTAATTGGTCGGCCTAATGTAGGTAAGTCCACTTTAATGAATTATGTTCTTGGGCAAAAAATTAGTATTACCTCTCACCGTCCACAAACAACGCGTCACCGTATTCTTGGAATTAAAACAACAGATACTGCGCAAATTGTTTATGTTGATACTCCGGGTATCCATGACAATGAAAAAAAAGCAATGAACCGATATATGAACCGTACTGCAGGTGCGAGTTTTAAAGACGTTGATGTCATTGTGTTATTAGTAGATGCAATGAGATGGACTGAAGAAGATGAACTGGTAATTAAACGTCTGCAAAACATATCAACCCCAGTTGTACTTGCTGTTAATAAGGTTGATTTAATAAAGAAAAAAGAAGACCTATTACCTTTTATTGAAAAAATTAAAGATAAGTATGAGTTTGCAGATATTATTCCTGTATCAGCAATGAAAGGGGATAATATTGAGGGCTTTGAAAAAATAATTTTAAATTATTTACCTCTTTCAGAAGCTTTCTACGATGAAGATCAAATAACCGATCGTAGTTCACGTTTTTTGGCCGCTGAAATTATTCGTGAAAAACTCACGCGTAATCTTAGTCAGGAACTTCCATATAATCTGACAGTTGAAATTGAAAAATTTACTAAAGATGGAAAGCTTCTTGATATCGCTGCAATTATTTGGGTGGAACGAGATAATCAAAAAGCAATCATTATTGGTAAAAATGGAAGCAAGCTTAAAGACATGGGAACTAAAGCACGTATTGATATGGAAAAACTGTTTCAGCAAAAAGTGTTTTTACAGTTATGGGTCAAGGTGAAAAGTGGTTGGTCAGATGATGAAAGAGCATTAAATAGTCTGGGTTATATTGACGATTATTAAGTGTGAATGATTGTGAGTCATCAAAGCCACCGAGTTAGTTTACAACCTGCTTTTATACTACACGGCCGGGATTTTCGTGATACCAGCCGTTTACTTGATGTTTTTACACTGGATTATGGAAGAGTAACGTTAGTTGCTAAGGGAGCTCGCTCACCAAGGTCTAAATTACAGGGAATACTTCAACCTTTTTCGCCATTGCTTATATCATGGTCAGGTAAAGGTGATGTGCAAACCCTGACTGGAGCAGAGTCAGTTAAAAGTACAATTTACCTGTCAGGTAAGCAGGTGATGAGTGCATATTACATTAATGAACTATTACAACGATTAATGACTCAGCATGATCCACATCCTGAGTTATTTGAAATATATAAAAAAACATTAGAAAGCTTTCTCAAAGATAACGACGAATTAGTACTCAGGCGATTTGAGAAACATCTCTTAGCTGAAATTGGTTATGGATTAAATCTTGAAGTTGAATCTGATACCGGAGCCGCTTTAGCTATAGATGAAAAATATTTTTATGATATTGAAAAAGGGCCTGTAAATATTAAAAATAATAATACTGAAGGGGAGTTTATTGTATCCGGACAAACATTATTTGATTTGTCTGCTGAAAAGTTTAGTTGCCCTCAAAGTCAAAAAGAAGCTAAACAACTCATGCGTATAATATTGAGTCATCACTTAGGTGATAAACCACTTAAAACAAGAAGTTTACATTGGTATAAACCATTATGAATAAAATAAATCCAATTTTACTTGGTGTGAATATAGATCATGTTGCTACTCTACGTCAGTCACGTGGCACTATTTACCCTGAACCAGTTCAAGCTGCATTAGTTGCAGAGCAAGCGGGTGCAGATGCAATTACTCTTCACTTACGTGAAGATAGACGACACATTCAGGAACGTGATGTTGAAATGTTTAAAGATATTTTACAAACTCGTATGAATCTTGAAATGGCAGTAACGGATGAAATGCTTAGTTATGCAGAAAAAATAAAACCTGAAGATTGCTGCCTGGTGCCGGAGAAACGTGAAGAGTTAACCACCGAAGGTGGGCTTGATGTTGCCGGTCAAATGTTGAAAATGAAAGAAGCCTGTTCACGTTTGGCTGATCGTAATATAAGAGTGTCACTTTTTATCGATGCTAATAAAAAACAAATAGAAGCTGCAGCAGAATGCGGTGCTCCTGTTATTGAAATACATACGGGACATTTTGCAGATGCTAAAACGACTTATGATAAAGAAAAAGAATACCTGCGTATTATAGACGCTGTTGAGTTTGCAGACAGTGCCGGTTTACATGTGAACGCGGGTCATGGATTGCATTATCATAATGTTAAAGAAATCGCTGTTATCGAATCCATTCGAGAATTAAATATTGGGCATGCAATTATTGCACGCAGTATTTTCACGGGTCTTGATGCAGCAGTAAAAGAAATGAAAACGTTAATGGATTCTGTCCGATTATGAAGATAACGAT
>JAUVGM010000284.1 GCA_030593785.1 Gammaproteobacteria bacterium
CTGCTTTAGTACGAAGAATCGCTGGAGGCCAATTTTCTAAACGCATTCCAAGAGATAAACCTCTGGAAGCCAATACATCTTTGATTTCAGTTAATGATTTCTTACCTAAATTAGGTGTCTTCAATAACTCGACTTCAGTACGCTGAATTAAATCACCGATGTAGTAAATTTGTTCTGCTTTGAGGCAATTAGCTGAACGAACTGTAAGTTCAAGATCATCAACTGGACGCAGTAAAACTGGATCAATATCAGGTTCTTGTTCAGCAGGCTCTTCGTTTTCTGTACTACGTAAATCAACAAATGCAGCTAATTGTTCTTGTAAGATAGTAGCGGCATTTCGAATAGCTGCTTCAGGATCAATCGTACCATTTGTTTCTAACTCAATAACGAGTTTATCCAAATTCGTACGTTGCTCTACACGAGCGCTATCAACAATATAATTCACTTTATGAATTGGACTAAAAGTAGCATCTAATTGTAAACGACCAATTGGACGATCTTCGTCTTCATCTGTAATACGAGCAGTTGAAGGTTCATAACCACGACCTTTAACAACTTTTAGAGTCATATTAAAGTCAGTTGCTTTAGTGATGTTCGCAATAACGTGCTCAGGATTAATACATTCAACATTGTGATCAAGTTGAATATCACCAGCAGTAATAACACAAGGACCTTTTTTACTGATAGTTAGTGAAGCTTCTGTCGCAGTTTCCATACGAAGCGCTACACCTTTAAGGTTCAGCATGATGTTTACAACATCTTCCTGTACGCCTTCCATAGTCGTATATTCATGTAACACACCATCAATTTCTACTTCAACAATGGCACAACCTGACATTGAAGATAATAAAATACGACGTAACGCATTACCTAATGTATGGCCAAAACCACGTTCCAAAGGCTCTAAAGTAACCTTTGCATGACTATCGTTAATTTGCTGTATATCCACTATGCGTGGTGTCAGAAATTCTTGCTCTGAAGCCTGCATGTATTGCCCTCTATAAAATCCGGTTTAAAAACGTTAATGCTGTAGAGCCAGTTAACAACTGGCATAAACTCAAGTTTTATTTTGAGTAAAGTTCCACAACCAAATGTTCGTTGATGTCTGCTGATAAATCGCCACGTTCAGGAACATTTTTAAATGTACCTTCTAGCTTAGATGAATCTACATCTAACCAATCAACAATACCGCGGTTTTGTGCAGCATCCATTGAGCCTTTAATGCGCAATTGGTTTTTTGATTTTTCATTAATCGCAATAACATCACCCGCTTTTACTTTAATTGAAGGGATGTTTGATTTAACACCATTCAATGTAATCGCTTTATGACGAACAAGTTGACGTGCTTCTGAACGAGATGCACCAAAACCCATACGATAAACAACATTATCTAAACGTGTTTCTAAAAGTTGTAACAAGTTAGTACCTGTAGAACCTTTAACACGATCAGCTGTTTTGTAGTAACTACGGAATTGACCTTCTAAGACACCGTAAGTACGACGTAACTTTTGTTTTTCACGTAACTGAGTAGCGTAATCAGAGTTACGGCTACGGCGTTGACCGTGTTGACCTGGAGGAAATGGACGATTTTCCATCGCGCATTTGCTGCCAAAACATTTTTCGCCTTTTAAGAAAAGCTTTTCGCCTTCACGACGACATAAACGACATTTTGAACCTAAATAGCGTGCCATGATTGTCTCCCGTTATACGCGACGTTTTTTCGGAGGACGACAGCCATTGTGTGGAATCGGCGTCACATCTGAAATGTTTGTAATTTTAAAACCAGTAGAGTTTAAAGCACGGACAGCTGATTCACGACCAGGGCCAGGACCTTTAACATTTACTTCTAAATTCTTCATGCCAAATTCTTTGGCCATAATTCCGCAACGTTCTGCCGCAACCTGCGCAGCAAATGGCGTACTTTTACGTGAGCCACGGAAACCTGAACCACCAGCAGTTGCCCAACAAAGAGCATTACCCTGACGATCAGTAATTGTAATAATGGTGTTATTGAAAGAAGCGTGAATATGCGCGATACCGTCTGCAATATCCTTTTTAACCTTCTTTTTTGTACGACCTGATTTAGCTGCTGCCATAATATTTTTTAAAACCTTAAATTATAAACTTAGCGTTTAATGGGCTTGCGTGGTCCCTTACGGGTACGAGCATTTGTTTTAGTACGTTGTCCACGAAGTGGTAAACCACGACGATGACGAATACCACGGTATGCACCTAAGTCCATTAAACGTTTGATATTCATGGAGATTTCACGGCGCAAATCACCTTCAATAGTGAATTTAGCAACCTCAGTACGCAGGTTTTCAACCTGGCCTTCATCGAGATCTTTAATCTTAGTCGATGGCGTTACGCCCGCTTCAGAACAAATTTTCTGTGCGCGTGTACGACCAATACCAAAAATCGACGTTAAAGCGATTTCTGCATGTTTATTGACCGGAACATTGATACCAGCAATACGAGCCATTGAGGCACTCCCTACAAATTAAATATGACGTTCACAGGTCACCCCGCGAAAACGTGCAATTCTACGTATCCTCGCCCTTTCAAGCAAGACTTATTAGTACAAATTTCGACTCTTTTTGCCGTCAAAAGATAGCAAAAAAGCCTATTTTTAACCTTGACGTTGCTTATGACGTGGATCAACACAGATCACACGAACAACACCGTGGCGTTTAATAACTTTACAGTTACGGCATAACTTTTTAACTGAAGCACGAACTTTCATGCCGATTCTCCTAAAAGATAAATTAGCGCAATAAACCAGCTGAACCCGAACCACCCTTCAAGTTTGATTTTTTCATCAAACCTTCATACTGGTGAGACATAAGGTGCGACTGTACTTGCGACATTAAATCCATTGTTACAACAACAATAATCAGTAGAGATGTACCACCAAAATAAAACGGTACATTCCAGTACACAATCATAAATTCAGGTAACAAACACACTGCAGTAATATAAGCCGCACCAACCAAAGTTAGACGACCTAAAATTGTATCGATATGCTTCGCAGTTTGTTCACCTGGACGAATACCCGGAACATAAGCCCCGGAACGTTTCAGATTATCCGCTGTTTCTTTCGGGTTAAACATCAACGCCGTATAGAAAAAGCAGAAGAAAATAATAGCTATAGCATACATCAAAACATATAACGGTTGGCCGGGAGACAACATTGTCGCCACATCCTGAAGGAAACCAAAAGTACCTTCAGTACTGCCAAACCACCCAGCCATCGTGGCAGGGAATAAAATAATTGCCGAAGCAAATATTGGTGGAATAACACCCGCCATATTAATCTTCAAAGGTAAGTGGCTAGTCTGAGCAGCATACATTTTACGACCTTGCTGACGCTTGGCGTAATGAACTGTAATTCGACGCTGTCCTCGTTCCATAAATACAATAAATGCTGTCACTGCCAACATCAGTATTATTAAAACCAGAATAAAGCCCGAACTTAATTCACCCGTACGACCTAACTCTAACGTACCACCGATTGCAGAAGGTAAACCCGCTACAATACCTGCAAAAATAATCATCGAAATACCGTTACCGATACCCCGTTCTGTAATTTGTTCACCTAACCACATCA
>JAUVGM010000169.1 GCA_030593785.1 Gammaproteobacteria bacterium
CTTTTTATTATGCTATCTCAAGTGATAACGTTACCCCCTCTCATTGTTGAGAGTTTTTTATGGATGGTCGTTATTACTACGTTAATGAGTGGCTATGCCTATATAGATGAATGGGGCAAACGTGCCTGGAATATTCTAAAAAGGAAAGAGGGTCAGAATGATTGAATCAAGTAAAGGCATTTGGTTAGCTATATTTGTTGTTGTTTCAATTTTAATTTATTTGCTGGCACCGATACTTATGCCTTTTATATCTGCTGCGGTGTTGGCGTATATTGCTGATCCATTGGTAGATAAGCTTGAGAAAAAAATGTCACGCTCAATAGCGGTGAGTGTTGTGTTTTTTGTATTGTCGCTAGGTGCAATATTAGTTTTACTTATTATTTTACCTTTAGTAGAAAAACAGATCGTGGTATTAGCAGAGAAACTTCCGCTTTATATTGATCGAGCTCAAAATTATCTTTTGCCTTTGTTAAAAGATAAATTTGATTTTGATGTCGCCCGCTTTGATTTAAACATGTTAAAGCAATCATTTTCAGAATATTGGAAGGCCGCAGGTGGTATAGCCGCGAATATAGTCAGCTCAATATCTCATTCGGGTATAGTTTTAGTCGGTTGGATCGCAAATTTTTTATTAATGTTAGTTGTTACTTTCTATTTACTACGTGACTGGGATATTTTAGTTGCAAAAGTTCATGCACTGATTCCTCGCAATAATGAGAAAATGATTGTCGTTATTGCAAAAGAGTCAGATGAGGTTATAGGTGCGTTTTTTCGTGGTCAAATGCTGGTGATGCTAGCTTTATCGGTGGTCTATACCGTTGGTTTAATGATTGTCGGGCTTGATACGGCATTGTTAATTGGTGTCTTATCAGGCGTTGTAAGTTTTGTACCGTACCTAGGTTTTATTGTTGGTATAGCTATCGCGAGTATTGCTGCATTAATGCAATTTCAGGAAGCTATGCCCTTGTTGTATGTTGCTATCGTCTTTATGACGGGCCAAATGCTAGAGGGCATGTTATTAACGCCCTTGTTAGTTGGCGATAAAATTGGTTTACATCCCGTTGCTGTTATTTTTGCTGTACTTGCAGGAGGACAGTTATTTGGTTTTGTCGGTATATTACTGGCTTTACCTGTTGCAGCTGTTATCGCGGTTGTGCTGCGTCATGCGCATGAGTCTTATACGTCAAGCGAACTTTACGCAAAATAATAAGAGCCCTTTTCACGAATGCTACGAAGCCAGATAACTGCGTTAAAACTTCTTCAAAATGCTCATGTACTAATCGTACACTCCGCTTTTTCATCGATTTTGCCTTATTCTTTGACTTCTCGCTATCCGTGTAAAGGACTCAATAAAACATTATGAACCAACAACTGACACTCGGCATTCATTTGCGTGATGACGCAACGTTTGATAATTATTTTGCGGGTCAAAATGAACCTGTTATTCATAACTTGAAAATGCAAAATGAACCCTATGTTTTTTTGTTTGGGATAAACGGAACCGGAAAGAGTCATTTATTACAAGCCGCATGTCACCAGGCAGGAAAAGACAGCAGCCCCGTTGTTTATCTACCTTTGGCAGAAGAAGGTCTCATGCCTGCTATGCTCGAAGGGTTAGAAAATATGTCATTGATTGCCCTGGATGATATTCAGAATGTAATGGGAGATGAAGCCTGGGAACAGGCATTGTTTAATTTATACAATCGCGTCAGAGAAACCGGTGCGAATATGATTGTTTCTTCAATTGAGCCTCTTGCTTCGCTAAATATAAAGTTGGCAGACTTAAAGTCAAGATTGTCCTGGGGGCCAACATATAAATTAACGGCATTAAGCGATAAAGAAAAGCAGCTTGCATTACAGCAACGGGCAAAAAACCGGGGCCTGGATTTAGCCGATGATGTAGTAGCATATTTATTGAAACGCAGTCCGCGAGATATGAACAGTCTTTTTTCTTTGTTTGAAAAACTCGATAATGCCTCAATGGTTGAAAAAAGAAAACTTACCATACCGTTTATTAAAGACTATCTTTAATAATAGGAGATATGAGAACCATAGGCGATTCTCCTATTCAAAACTATGTAGGTTGGTTCAAGCGTAGCGGAACCAATATTTTAATGCTGTTGGGTTCGTCGTTTTACTCCTTAACCTAACTTACACTTTCTGAGTTCAACTGCGTGTCAATTAAATCTAGCCTGGATGCAGCGCAGCGGAATCCGGGGAGTTTACTCTTCTGTATTTTTAGCTACTTCTTTTAAAGCACGTCCTTGTAGTCTCGCAAAATATATCGCGCCAATATAAATTTGTACACTAAGAATTATTTCAATAATGGCATATATACGTTCATTAGCATTTGCCCATGCTTCGACTGTGCCGTGCATAAAGTAAAGTAATATTACAAAACTTGTCCAGGCATAGGTGTAGGGATTTTCCTTCAGCAAACCTCTTAAGGGAAATAATAGTGGGGCAATAATAAATCCAAGTAATATCCATGGTTTATTTTCGGCAGGGAACATAAATCCATGCCAAACAATCAATAATAATAAAAGGGCAAAGTAACCGCTTAGGGTTAAGTAAAGTGAAGTCCTGGGAGTCATAAACTTAGGTGAAAAGTTGAGTAACATACTATTAATTTATCTCGTTATGTATTTGTTCTAATTAAACTTGCATTCAGCTGAGCTTGTGCAGTTAAAGCCAAACGTTTACCAAGGGCTTTGCATAGCGTTTTTTCATCATCACTTAAAGGTAAGTCACCATTAACTCCGGATGTATGGCTTGCGCCATAAGGTGTTCCCCCTGTTTGCGTTTTTAAAAGCGTTGTTTCGGTATACGGGATGCCAATAAGTTGCATACCATGGTGGAGCAAAGGCAACATCATGGAAAGCAGAGTGCTCTCTTGTCCGCCATGCAAACTTGAGGTTGAAGTAAATACTGCGGCAGGCTTATTAACCATTTCACCGGATAACCAAAGTGGACTGGTGCTATCAAAAAAATATTTTAGTTCAGCAGCCATATTACCAAAATGAGTAGGGCTACCTACTGCCAGCGCAATACATTCTTGTAAGTCATCAAGCGAGACATAGGGTGCGCCTGATTCCGGGATATCAGCTTCGGTGGCTTCTGTTACAGTTGAGATATTGGGTACCGTTCGTAACCTTGCGTTACAACCACCTTCTTCAATACCCGCTGCAATTTGTTGTGCCATGTCTGCTGTTGCGCCATGACGACTATAATAAAGTACAAGAATATCATTCATTAGCTTAATATTTTCTTTACGTTTTCAATAGGGCGGCCAATTGCAATACCTTTATTAGTAATAACAATTGGGCGTTCTATTAATATAGGATTTTCGATCATGGCTTTAATTAAAGCCTCGCGAGACAAGCTCTCATCATCCAGCCCCAGCGTTTTATATTCGTCCTGACCTTTACGCATGAGTTCGCGTGGTTCCATTTTAAGACCTGTGAGTATTTTTTCGAGAGCATCTGCATCAGGAGGGGTATTCAAATATTCGATGACTTCCGTTTCAATGCCCTTTTCATGTAGCAGTTCAAGTGTCTGGCGAGATTTTGAACAACGAGGATTGTGGTATATTTTAGTGCTCATAATTTTAATTAGTCTCATCTAATTCGGAGTGACGTTCATTTTACCCTAGTATGGATTAAATAAGTTTAAACGCGGCTTTCTTGACAGCATTTAACTATTCTTTCATGATTGAGCATACATTTCAGCAGGGATATATTAACTGATTTCATGTTATTTAAACGCATACAAAAACCATTCCTTTCAACCGTAACTCTAGTCATACTAGCTTTATCTATCAGTGCGTGTGCGGTAACAGCACCGGTACAAGAGATGAGCAATGCCAGGCAATCGATTAAAGCGGCAAAAGATGCAAATGCTGAGAAATTAGCAACGGATGTACTCTCTGAAGCAAAGCAGCGATTACGCTATGCAATACGTGAACTTGATGCGGGTGAATATGAAAAAGCAAGAATATTAGCTCTTGAAGCAAAACACTTAGCATTAAAAGCGCGTCAGCTATCCGAGAGCAATACCAATCGACAACAATAAAACTGATTAAAATAGTCGAGAATAGGATAGATCTATAGAAAGCGTAACTTAATCACAAACTTGCAAGTACTTCCTTGACGTAGGCTTGAGCCGATGCTAATTTGCGTATATATAATTACAATGATGCTTTGAAGATGGTCTAAAGCATTGAATTTTAAAGAATAATTAATTCTTCTGGAGCTTAAAATAATGAAATTTAATAAAATGCTAAAACTGACGGGTTTATTGGGAGCATTTACTCTCGCTATAGGCTGTGCTGGACCTGCAGATAAGCCTGAGGAACCAGTTGTTGCTGATAAACCTGCTACTACTGAGCCTGCTGAGCCTGCCGCTACAACGAGTGACACATCTTCTTATGAAGTTAATCAGGGTGATCATCTTTGGGGTATTTCTGATAAATCTTACGGAAACCCATATAAATGGCCTTTAATTTATAAAGCGAACAGCGATAAAATTAAAGATGCTGATTTAATTTATCCTGGTCAGGTTTTCGATATTGATTCAGATCCGAGTGGTGCTGATAGTGCTGCAGCAATCAACCATGCTAAAACACGTGGTAGCTGGTCAATTGGTGTTACTGAAGATTCGGATAAAGCTTATTTAGCACAATAATAATTATAAATAAGTTGTATTTTGTGGGCTCCTTTTAGGAGCCCTTTTTAATTCTAGCGATTATTCCACCTTTTATTTCAGAATAATAAAGGGAGTAGATATGTTTACAAGCCAGGTATTAAAAAACATATTTAAACAATGTATTGATGATCGCTGTCCTCAAATTGCTGCATCACTCGCATATGCCACTCTACTTGCTCTAATCCCTTTAACGGTTATAACGTATAAAATATATACAACAGCATTCATTGACCCTGCATGGCAATTAAAAGTCCAAGCCTTCGTATTTGAAAGTCTTTCTCCATCAACCGCTGAACAGGTTCGACAGTATTTATTTGATAGCGCAATACAGGCAAACAGTATTAATGTCATCGGTCTTTTTATGCTGCTGATTTCGGTTATTGTAATGATGTTTACTATTGATTCAGCATTAAATAGCATTTGGAAAATTAATACACCTCGTTATTTAATGCGGAGAATATTTGTTTATTTAATACTACTCATTTTTGGCCCGCTGGCGATCTATTTCAGTTTATTTGTTAGTACATATATTGCTTCACTTTCTCTCATCGCAGAATATCTGGGGGAAGCAATAGATGGCGGTATGTTTAATTGGCTGCCTTTTTTGGTTTTATGGATAGCTTTTACTATGTTGTATAAGTTAGTTCCTGATTGCAAAGTAAAATGGTCACATGCTTTTTCTGGCGGTACGATTGCAGTTTGTGTGTTTGAGATTGCAAAAAGCATTTTTGCTTTATACCTCAGTTATTTTCAGACGTATGAACTCTTATATGGTGCTTTAGCGTCTATTCCAATTCTGCTTATTTGGATTTATTTGACCTGGCTAATTGTTTTAATTGGTGCCGAGATTGCTCATTTTATGCAGATAGCTGACTAGTGGAAAATTTTAGAATTTATTTAATCGTCAATCTTGACTGTTAACCTCGCATAATTTTGTTATTCTTGATCATCTTATTTAACTAGTTTTTACTAATATGAACCATAAAATAAAATTTTCTTTCATTATGCTCTTACTATCCGTTTTTGCATCAACAGCTTGGGCGGAAGGTGCGAAAGTTCGTGATCCTTATAAACATTTTTTTAATGAAACATGGGGAGACTTACCTGAAGAATTAAATAAAGCAAAAAAGAGTGGGAAAAAAG
>JAUVGM010000222.1 GCA_030593785.1 Gammaproteobacteria bacterium
TTATTTTCTTTATCTTTTATTTCAGAGTTGTCTTCTGGCTTTAGATTACTTTCCATTTGGCACGGATTTGCAGGATCAGGTTTTGCTTTACCACCGGGCCAAACCAACAAAATTTCACTGCTACGATCGAGCTCGGCGATAGGCTCTGCAAGCACTTCTGCGAACAGTAAGCTGGGGTCGATATTAATTTCGACGACTATTGCTGCAGGATAACCAACCGGGAAAATACAACCTAGTCCAGATGTGACCAGTAAATCGCCGACTTTAATATCCGCATTATTAGGTAAGTATGGAATTTCTAAACGAGTTCGGTTGCCGGTACCTTTAGCAATTGCGCGCAGGCCATTTCGATTTACCTGAATGGGTAAAATATGACTCGGATCGGTGATTAATAAAGCCGTGCTTGAAAGCGGGGAAATGTGAACGAGCTTACCCATAACTCCTTTTGCATCAACAAAGGGTTGCCCGGTATAAATATCATCACCTGAGGCTGAACCCTTATTAATAGTTACCTGTTGTTTATACGGATCCATATCAACTGAAAGCAATTCAGCAATCAAGATACGTTCACCCACACGCTTTGATGATTCGAGTAAATTTCTTAAACGAATATTTTCAGATTCAATAAAATTTAGTTTTTGTAATTGTGTCGTTAAAATCAGGTTTTGTGTACGTAATGTGGAGTTGTCTTCCTGCAATGTTTTACGGCTGGTAAAACTCTCGGAAGCCCAGTCACCTACATTGGCAGGAAAGTTAACCAGGTATTGAAAAGGATAAACTAAAACAGCAATACCTGAACGAATACTGTTTACGTAGTTGGTACGGTGATCCAGCGTCATTAAGGTAATTGACAACAGCACCAAAAGAATCAGACGATTACCTAAAGAAGGACCCTGGATGAATAAAAGTTTAATGAGTTATTCCTCCAGCTTCGGTATTTTTATAATGGGGGTAGGTTGGATTTGTTCTAATCTTAATTCTAATTATAATTTTTAATTTCACACTCCTCGAAAATTCAAGGAGTGTGAACAGGCTTTATTCAAGACTGAATAAGTCACCGCCGTGGTCATCAATCATTTCTAACGCGATGCCACCACCGTGAGCAACACAGGTCAGAGGATCATCAGCAATAATGACGGGTAAGCCTGTTTCTTCCATAATTAAACGGTCAAGGTCGTGTAGTAATGCACCACCACCCGTAAGAACCATGCCGCGCTCGGCAATATCCGAAGCTAATTCAGGGGGCGTTTGTTCTAGTGCAGTTTTAACCGCACTAACAATGCCGCTTAAAGGCTCTTGCAGGGCTTCAAGAATTTCGTTGCTGTTTAAGGTGAAGCTTCTTGGAATACCTTCCGCCAGGTTACGACCACGGACTTCCATTTCGCGAACTTCATTACCCGGGTAAGCAGTACCTATTTCTTTTTTAATGCGTTCAGCGGATTGTTCACCAATCAGACTACCGTAGTTACGGCGCACATAATTGACAATGGCTTCATCAAAGCGGTCACCACCAATACGTACAGAGGCTGAGTAAACAATGCCATTTAATGAAATAACAGCAACTTCGGTCGTTCCGCCACCAATATCCAGAACCATTGAACCGCTGGCCTCAGAGATGGGCATTTTTGCACCAATAGCCGCTGCCATTGGTTCTTCAATTAAATAAACTTCGCGAGCACCTGCACCGTTGGCTGATTCTCGAATAGCGCGACGTTCCACCTGGGTTGAACCACAAGGCACACAAATGAGAACACGAGGGCTGGGGCGGAAAAAGCGGGTTTGATCTTCATGCACTTTGCGAATGAAATGCTGCAGCATTTTCTCCGTCACAGTGAAATCTGCAATAACGCCATCTTTCATTGGGCGAATGGCCACAATGTTGCCAGGCGTACGGCCTAACATGCGTTTTGCCTCTGTTCCAACCGCAGCAATGCTTTTGGGGCCACCCGGACCGCGTTCCTGACGAATCGCGACCACTGAAGGTTCATTAAGTACGATGCCGCTACCTTTAACGTAAATTAAAGTATTTGCAGTACCAAGATCGATAGAAATATCGTTTGAAAAAAGTCCCCGAAGGCGTGAAAACATAATTATTTGTTCTTATAGTAATTAAAAGAGAAATCAGGTTGCTACTTTAATTAATAAGGGCCAAATGAGCAAGCAGCCAGTAAGTATAACTGGTAGAATTTGCCGAACCCATCACAGGGTATTTGCATTTAAAAGTAATAATTGGAGCTAAAATCCCATGTCGCTGGATAAAAATGACGTTGAAAAAATTGCCCATTTGGCAAGACTGGCCATCGCTGAAGATGATATTCCTGGTTACGCCGGAAGTCTTTCAAGTATTCTGGAGTTGGTAGAGCAAATGGATGCGATTGATACCGAAAATATCGCACCGATGGCTCATCCTCATGAGGCTCATCAGCGTCTGCGAGAAGATGTTGTAACAGAAGAAAATCAACGTGAACATTTTCAAAAAATTGCACCTGCAGTGGAGAACGGTTTATATCTTGTACCGCAAGTTATTGAATAGAATTGTTAGCCTGATAAGAATACACATCCGCATAAACCGTGTTTAATATTTATAAAATCCCGAAGAAATTTAAAGAGTAACAACATGCATAGTAAAACCATTGCCGAACTTGCCCAGGGGCTTAAAAAAGGCGATTTTTCCAGTGAAGAACTCACTAAAAACTTCCTGCAACGCATTGAGCGATATGATTCTGAGTTAAACAGCTTCATCACTGTGAGTGAAGATCATGCCCTGGCTCAAGCGCGAGCGGCAGATGAAGTGATCGCGAAAGGTAACGCCTCTATTATGACGGGCATTCCGCTAGCTCAAAAAGATATTTTTTGTACTAACGGTATAAAAACAACGTGTGGTTCAAAAATGCTGGATAATTTTATCGCGCCGTATGATGCGACTGTTATTCATAAGTTTAACCAGGCAGGTAGCGTCATGTTAGGTAAAACCAACATGGATGAATTTGCTATGGGCTCGTCGAATGAGACCAGCTTTTATGGTGGCGTGAAAAACCCGTGGGATACCTCAACGGTACCCGGTGGTTCCTCGGGTGGTTCAGCAGCAGCGGTGGCTGCACGTTTAGCACCTGCAGCAACAGGCACAGATACCGGTGGTTCAATTCGTCAACCGGCAGCATTGTGTGGTCTCACTGGTTTAAAACCAACGTATGGTCGCGTTTCACGTTACGGCATGATCGCGTTTGCTTCGAGTCTGGATCAAGCGGGTACTTTTACCCAGACGGCTGAAGATTCTGCTTTGATGTTAAATGTAATGTCAGGCTTCGATGAAAAAGATTCAACTTGTGTTGATAAAGAAGTGCCTGATTACACGGCAAACCTTAATCAGGATTTAAAAGGATTAAAAATCGGTTTACCAAAAGAATATTTTGGTGAAGGATTAAACGCTGATGTTGCTAAAGTTGTTGAAGAAGCAATTGAAGACTACAAAAAACTTGGCGCAGAGATAGTTGATATCAGTTTGCCCAATACACATTTATCGGTTCCGGCTTATTACGTCATTGCACCGGCAGAATGTTCTTCTAACCTTTCTCGTTTTGATGGCGTGCGCTTTGGTTATCGTTGTGACGATCCAAAAGATTTAGAAGATCTTTATAAACGCAGCCGTGGCGAAGGTTTTGGTGAAGAAGTTAAACGCCGCATAATGATCGGTGCCTATGCTTTATCAGCCGGTTATTACGATGCGTATTATTTAAAAGCACAAAAAATTCGTCGTTTGATCAGTGATGACTTTAAAGCCGCTTTTGAAAAAGTGGATGTCATTATGGGGCCAACCTCTCCTGAAGTTGCCTTTAAAGCAGGTGAAAAATCAGAAGATCCCGTTTCAATGTATCTGTCGGATATCTACACCATTGCAACGAATCTTGCGGGTTTACCAGGTATGTCAGTGCCATGTGGTTTTTCAAATAACTTGCCAGTGGGTTTACAAATTATTGGCAACTACTTTGATGAATCACGTTTACTTAATGTGGCGCACCAATATCAACAAAATACAGACTGGCACAAACAAATGCCTGAAGCGTTTCAATAAGTCATACGAACATCATACGAAATAGAAAAGAGATTAGGTAAGAAAAGATGGAATGGGAAACAGTTATTGGTTTAGAGATTCACACGCAGCTTGCGACCAAGAGTAAAATTTTCTCCGGGGCTGCGACGGCTTATGGAGCTGAACCGAATACGCAAGCATGTGCGGTTGATTTAGGTTTACCGGGTGTATTGCCTGTGTTGAATAAAGAAGTCATGAGCATGGCGGTAAAATTTGGTTTAGCACTGGATGCTGAAATCGGAATGGTTTCTGTGTTTGATCGTAAAAATTATTTTTATCCTGATTTACCTAAAGGATACCAAACCACACAAATGGATTTTCCTATTGTGGGCAAAGGTTCATTGACGATTGAGTTAGAAGATGGTTCAACAAAAGTGATTGGTGTTACTCGTGCTCATCTGGAAGAAGATGCGGGTAAATCGTTACATGAAGATTTCCAGGGCATGACCGGGATTGATCTTAATCGTGCCGGTACACCTCTTTTAGAAATTGTTTCTGACC
>JAUVGM010000337.1 GCA_030593785.1 Gammaproteobacteria bacterium
CCGAATTAAAGTTAATGACGTGGTAGCCACTCTAGGCGATCGTGTTACACCTAAAGATAAAATTAAAGTTGATAATAAAATTATCAATCAAAAACGCACTGAGGTTCAACAGCGAGTTATTGTTTATCATAAACCTGTCGGGGAAGTTTGTACTCGAGACGATCCTGAAGGTCGAACAACCATTTATTCTAACTTACCAAAACTTAGAACTGGACGCTGGATAAGTGTAGGTCGTTTAGATTTAAATACCAGTGGATTATTATTGTTAACAACCGATGGTGAATTGGCAAATAAACTAATGCATCCCTCAAGTGAAATTGAACGCGAATATGCTGTTCGAATTTTAGGTGAGGTGTCTCCTGAAATTATTAAGCAACTTAAAACGAATGTTCCGCTCGATGATGGTGATGCACATTTTTCTGATGTGAAAGAATCAGGAGGCCAGGGTGCAAATCATTGGTATAACGTAATTTTGAAAGAAGGTCGTAATCGGGAAGTTCGTCGTTTATGGGAATACTTTGGGTTTGCGGTTAGTCGATTAATGCGTGTGCGTTACGGTGATATTAAATTAGAACGCCGTGTCCGTCCCACAAAAAGTGAAGACCTCACAGAGAATGAAATGGTCACTCTTTATAAATCAGTTGGGCTTAATTATGTCGTGCCAGAACCAAAGAAAGATAAAAGTCGCTTCAAGCTAAATGCGACGGCAAAAAAAGCAAACCGTTCGGTATATAAAGGGAAGGGCAGATAATTTAACTCGGTACCTGCAAGTTAGCCAGTTTTTTTCATCTGATGTTTAGAACGAACAGTATATGGTTTTAGTTGATCGGGTAATTTAATATGCTCCGCAATCATAACAACAACTTTATGTGTATCACCTGTCGCAATACTAATTAAATCTTCAACCATATCGGTATCATCTAGAATTTCGGTATAGTTGCGTAATATATAAATACCAGAATGTTGCGTTGCTTCAATGTGCTCCATTAAATCTTCAGGCCTATTCGTTTTAGGAATACCAATATGAGAAGCACCTAAGCGATGCATAGGTGTTTCAGGTTGAGCAAGGTAATAGGGCTTGGAACTAAAACGACTCAGTTCGAGGAATAAGTCACACACACGATCTACTTCATAACTTTCCATGGTTATGATTCGATGACCGCTTTCAAGCATTTTTTCTAATTGATTTAAATATTCCATGACATTGTTTTTTGTACGTTGCAATGTCAGTAATTATAGACCTCCAGACGGAGTAACACAGCCTGGATATGTGATTTAGTTCATAAACTGGTAGAAAAGGATTATGCGTTGACTGCAGTTGCCTCATGGGGGGCTTCGACTGACGCCACGCAATTACGTCCAGCATTCTTCGCTAGATACAAACCTTTATCTGCACGTTCAATAATTGTTTTTACTGTATCTTGCAATGTCACACTTGCAGTTCCAAGGCTAATAGTTACAGGCACAGAACCCTGCTGACTATTAAAAACATGTTTTTCAATAACATTGCGTATACGTTCGGCTGCGAGAGAAGCTCCATTTGCATTTACACCGGGTAAAAGAATAGTAAATTCTTCACCACCAAAACGGAATAACATGTCTGTACCACGTAATGCTTGTTCACAACATTTAACACATTCGCGTAATACATCATCACCAGTAATGTGACCGTAGTTATCATTAATTTGTTTGAAGTGATCTAAATCAAACATAATTATTGACAGGGCAGAGTGATATCTGTGAGCTAGTTCAATTTCTCTTTCAAGTGTTTCATCCAAAGCTGCACGATTATGTGCGCCGGTTAAGGCGTCAATTTTTGCCGCTTGTAATGCACGTTGATACCACACAGCATTACGCAACGGATAAATTAATTGTCCCATTAAGTTTTCAAGATGTTCCATTTCCTGTTCAGCAAACCGGCGTCGACGGGTAAAAACAAGCTCACCAAGAAATTCACCGGCAAGACGTAACCGGTAGGAACAACGATGCCGCTGTGTTTTTCCATACTTAAGGTCTAGCTTTTGTTCTTCGAAACTGAAGTGAGCCGCATCAAAGTTAACAATTTGTTGAGCAGACTGGAGGAAAAAATTTAAAACACTGTCAATTTCCAATGATGTCTGTAGCAAACCTGCTAATTTAAGCGTTTGCTGTAATTCAGCCGGTGCGATACCAAGTTGTTCGCGAGCAGCTGTTGGGTTTATGTATTGATCAATGTTATCCATAGTGACTCCGCTATACCTCAAAAGTGTTTGTTAAATGCGGTCACGATAGATAATGCGAAATTTGTGCCAAATCAGGCATTTAAATTAACAGCATTAAAAACAATAGGTTAGGTGTCATCTTTAAATGGGGACTTGAATTTTGTCAAAAATATGACATCTGAGAGAGATAAATGTTGATATTTCTCACTATTTTTGTTCAAACTGATGTCTATAAACAATATCACGCCGTGAGTGCTTAATAATTAGGTGAAGGAGAGTGGGGAGCATGTTGCAACTAAAACGTAATTTTAAATATTGGATGTTGTCCATATTAATGATGGGGGTAGGTGGGATTAGCTCTTTAGCACAAGCCGAAGAACCTAAAGTAACAGCTCCAGATTCTTTACAGGGCGACATGGTAAACCCTGGATACCATGATAAGCCTTCATGGTTTAAGGAGTCATTCCTTGATTTGCGAGAAGATGTTCAGGAAGCTACTGAAAATAAAAAACGTGTATTACTCTATTTTTACCAGGATGGTTGTCCTTATTGCGCCAAGTTATTACAAGATAATTTAGGTCAGAAAAAGCTAGCAGACA
>JAUVGM010000255.1 GCA_030593785.1 Gammaproteobacteria bacterium
TCGTGCTGAATACAACCCAGGTCATCCACTGGCGAATGATGAAGGTTATGTCTATATGCCAAACGTTAATGTTATTGAAGAAATGACCAATATGATTTCGGCTTCACGTTCTTATCAAACAAATGTTGAAGTAATGAATACAGCAAAACAAATGTTAATGCGTACATTATCATTAGGTCAGTAACGCATCGCTAAAGTAATTAGAAAAGAAAGTAATCAGGAGTCTTAAAATGGACAGTGTAAATAAACCCAACATGAACGTACTTGAAAGTCTTGGTTTAGCTAAATCTAAACCAGTGATGAAAGAGCAAAAGCTGGGTCAGGAAGATTTTATCAAATTGATGACCACACAAATGAACCATCAAGATCCGATGAAACCAATGGATAATGGTCAATTTTTAAGTGAGATGGCTCAGTTCAGTACAGTATCAGGTTTAAAAGAAATTAAAGATTCTTTTAACAACTTAGCTAACTCATTGAAATCTAGCCAGGCATTACAGGCTTCAAGCATGGTCGGACGAAAAGTATTAATTCCTGGTTCGATGAGTACTTTCTCAGAAGGTACTCCGATGAGAGCAGCCGTTGAAATTCCAAGTAATGTTTCTGATTTGAAGGTCAGCATCATGGATGACCGCGGTGCTTTGGTTAAAGAAATTAATTTAGGTAATAAAGCTGCGGGCGTAGCACATTTCACCTGGGATGGAATGTTATCAGCAGATAAAAAAGCGATGTCAGGAAATTATTCTATCCGCGCCATCGGTATGGTGGATGGTAAGTCGGAATCATTGAATACATTAATCAGCGATACAGTTCAGAGCGTTTCATTAGGTACAGGAGGTCAAAGCGTGTCATTAACTTTGGCTAATGCAGGTTCAGCTGGTTTAGCTGATGTAAAAGAAATTTTGTAGTTAACAATTCCAGTAGTTTAAGTAATAAGTAGAAATAATTTAATAGAGGAGATTCGTCATGCCATTCCGTTCAGCACTAAGTGGTATAAATGCAGCAGCACAAGAGTTACGCATTATTGGTAACAACGTTGCAAATGCCAGTACAACAGGTTTTAAACAGTCACGCGCCAACTTTGCAGATGTTTATGCTTCATCAAGTTCTGGTGGTACGGCAAATTCAATTGGTGCTGGTGTTCGATTGGCTTCAGTTGATCAGCTTTTCACCCAGGGTAATGTTGGTTTCACTGACAGTAAACTGGATATGGCAATTAATGGACAGGGCTTCTTTATCCTGGAAGATAATGGTTCACGAGTATATTCTCGTTCGGGTCAGTTCCAGGCAGATCGTGATGGCTTTATTGTTAACAGTAATGATCAAAAAATGATTGTTAATGTAGCGGATGAAAAAGGAACGATTACAGGTGCAGCTGGACCATTACGGTTAGACTCCTCAAATATTCCACCTAAAGCAACACAGTTAGTTGAAGTTGCAGTTAATGTAGATAGTGGTGCTGAAATACCAACCACTTTCCCGTTTGATCCCGAGCGTCCATCATCATTTACTCATTCAACATCACTAACAATTTATGATTCTTTAGGTACACCTCATTTAAAGAGCATGTATTTTGTTAAAACACCAACACCAAATGTTTGGGAAATACACACGTTTGTTGATGGAGAGCATTTACGTGGTCCAGCCGATCCTGCAACAGGTTTATTTACAGGAGATTCGATTCAATTTAATGGTTCCGGTGCGTTGTCACATATCAATGGTGTAGCGGTTCCTCCAGGAAAAATTTCTTTTGCTCCTTTTGAAACAGGTTCAGGTGCTGAGGTGTTAGAACTTACTATGGATTTTCAGGGTGCTATACCGGTTACTCAATTTGGTTCTCCTTTCACTGTGAATGGTATTAAACAAAATGGTTATACCTCTGGTCGATTAACAGGTATTGATATTGATGACACAGGTATTGTTCGTGCTCGTTTCACCAACGGTCAAAACAGAACATTAGGTCAGGTTACGTTATCTAACTTCTCCAATCCAAATGGTTTGCGTCAATTAGGTGATTCTAACTGGGCAGAAAGTTTTGATTCTGGTCCTGCATTAATTGGTACACCAGGCTCGGGCAGTTTAGGTTTAATTCAATCAGGTGCACTGGAAGGGTCGAATGTTGATTTAACCGGGCAATTGGTAAATATGATAACCGCACAACGAAACTTCCAGGCAAATGCGCAGGTAATTTCTACTGCTGATGCCGTAACTCAAACCGTTATTAATATTCGTTAATAGTTAAAACAGGATAAGAAAATGGATCGCATGTTATATGTTGCAATGAATGGCGCTAAGCAAAATATGTTAGCGCAAGCAATTAACTCTAACAATTTGGCAAACATTAGTACGACGGGATTTCGTGCTGATTTAGCCGCGGCCAGAAGTATGCCGTTGTTTGGCGGTTCAGGATTTCCAACACGCGTTTATTCAATGACAGAAAAACCAGGTATTGACTTTAAACAAGGCTCCATGAGTACAACCGGACGCGATCTTGATATAGCTATTGCAGGAAATGGTTTTATTTCTGTACAGGCTCCCGATGGTAGTGAAGCGTATACACGTGCTGGTGATTTGAACACAGATAATGCCGGTGTATTAAAAACAGGTGCGGGTTATGTTGTTCTTGGTGAAGGTGGACCTATTACTATTCCTGAAGCGGCAAAAATTGATATTGGTAAAGATGGAACCATTAGTATTACTCAAATAGGTGATGCCGGTGGTGGCTCTACCGTTATTGACAGGCTTAAATTAGTTAACCCGAATGTTAAAGATTTAACAAGAAATGAATCTGGATTATTTGTTTTGAAAAATGGTGATAACGCTGAGGTCGATGATGAAGTTTCAGTAATTTCAGGAACCATAGAAACCAGCAATGTTAATGCCGCCAGTGCACTGGTAAACATGATTGAATTAGCAAGACAATTTGAAATGCAAATTAAAATGCTTAAAACAGCAGAAGAAAATAATGCGCAAGCAACACAAATATTGAAGTTAGGTTAGACGTAAGTTTGGAGAATTTAAATGAGTAATGCACTTTGGATTGCAAAGACAGGTTTAGAAGCACAGCAGAATAGATTATCTGTTGTCAGTAATAATCTGGCAAATGTAAATACAACAGGTTATAAAAGAGCACGAGCTGTATTTGAAGACTTGTTGTATCAAAACCTGCGTCAGGCGGGTGGACAAACTAGTCAGGAAACAGAATTGCCAACAGGGCTTAGTTTAGGTACCGGTGTAAGAACAGTTGCCACACAAAAACTCCATACCCAGGGTAACCTGATTCAAACAAATAATACCTTTGATGCTGCTATACAAGGTAAAGGCTTCTTTCAAATTTTAAAGCCAAACGGTGATATTGCTTATACCCGTAATGGTGAGTTTCAGGTTAACTCTACGGGGCAGCTTGTAAACTCTTCAGGTTACCGTGTTCAACCGGACATTATTATTCCTGAAAATTCATTAAGTATAACGATTGGTGCTGATGGTGTGGTTTCAGTAACGCAACCCGGTAATCCTGCTCCAGCTCAAGTGGGTGTAATTCAAATTGCAGATTTTGTTAACCCGGCCGGTTTGCAATCGATTGGTGGCAATCTCTTAATTGAAACCGGTGCCAGTGGTGCGCCGGTAGTCGGTAGCCCGGATACAAATAATTTAGGTTCATTGATACAAGGTTCGATCGAAAGTTCAAATGTAAATGTGGTTGAAGAGCTTGTAAATATGATTGAAACACAACGTGCCTATGAAATGAATTCAAAAGCAATATCAACAGCAGATCAAATGCTGCAGTACGTAAACAATAATCTTTAGATAGAAGATAAAACTTTATCTAACCTGATTTAATATGGATGCAAAATGAATAATTACAAACACATTATTGCTTTGGTAAGTTTTTCAGTTTTTTTATCTGGCTGTTTGAAACCACTTAGTATTAAAAAAACAACAGATGATTTTAAGCCTATTAAACAACATGTGCTGAATATTCAACGCAGAGATAATGGTGCAATTTATCAATATGGTATGCGAGTGGGTTTGTTTGAAGATACAACTGCAAAATATATCGGTGATGTCTTGACTATTGTCTTAATT
>JAUVGM010000042.1 GCA_030593785.1 Gammaproteobacteria bacterium
CTGCTTCTTCCACTTGTTCAATAATGTAATGTAAATAAGGACGAGCTCGCTCAACCACACGTGACATGTATTCTGGGTGACGTTTAAACCAATTAAGTTCTTGTTGTACACGTTTGTGTTTTACATCAGGTAAATCAAAACCGTTACGAATGCGTTGCCAGGTATCTATTTCAGTATTGGATTCTGGAGTCACCTGAAGTTGTGATAATTCATCAGAAGCAAGATTTAGATCTTCTTGGACAGGTTGATGTAAGCAACCTGATAAAAATACTGCAATTAACGAAAGTGAAAAAAATCGTAAAAGGATTTTTGGGGCATATGCAGTGATTTTAGTAAAAAAAAGTTTTGTGAGCATTATAAAATTTCTAGTGATTTTAATAAGATACGGTTTATTATGTGTCTATGGTATGGATTAAGAGTCAGTGGGTCAACCACTGTCAATTGGAATGCCAACTGCATCAATATTGAGGATTTCAAAAAGAATATGCTTCCAAAGTTTGTACAAGGACTTAAAAGAACTTTTCAACAACATCAGTTGGTAAATGATGAAGTAAAAGTTTGGCAACAATTCCAGTTTTGGTATGCCTCTTCGTTGGGACAGCGATTAGCACACAGTGAAAAGCAGATATTAGAAAAATACCTTCCCAATCTATTTGGCTATTACTTGCTGCAGTGTGGTTGTCCTGAAATTAAAGTGGAAAATAAGGCTGGGAATTGGCTTGAAAGTAGCCGTGTATCTACTCAGTTTTGTCTGGATTATGAAGTAAATCAAGGGGTTAGCTTTCAATCATATTTTGAACAGTTGCCCGTAAAATCAGACAGTCTTGATATTGTGATACTGCCGCACGTATTGGATTTTTCTGCTGATCCTCATCAGGTCCTGCGTGAAATAGATCGGGTTTTAATTGCCGAAGGTCATGTTGTTATTCTTGGTTTTAATCCCTGGAGTATGTGGAATATTTCCCGCCAATTCCTTTTTTGGACAAAACAATCACCGTGGAATGCACGTTTTCTTGCACCTTCCAGAGTGATGGATTGGCTGTCTTTACTTGGATTTGATGTGGTTCAACGGCAGGGATATTTCTATCAGCCGCCTATTCAAAATGAGAATATAAGTAAAAAATTAAGTATTTTTGAAAAAATGGGTCAGAGGTTTTGGCCTAATTTTGGAGCAGGATATGTGCTTGTAGCAAAAAAACGGGTCGAGACATTAACACCCATACGTCCGAGATGGCGTACACAACGACAGGTAGTAGCCAATGGGCTCAATGCCGAAACAATAAACAGGAATAAAATGTGAGTGATGTGATTGAAGCTTTTACCGATGGCGCATGTCGTGGTAACCCGGGGCCAGGTGGCTGGGGAGTATTATTGCGATTTAATGACCATGAAAAACGCTTATGTGGCGGTGAAAAAGAGACGACTAACAACCGAATGGAGCTTATGGCTGTCATTCAAGCCCTTGAAAGCCTGAATCGTGACTGTAAGGTTAAAGTTACCAGTGATTCACAATATGTCTTAAAAGGCATTAACGAATGGATGGAAAACTGGAAAAAACGAGGTTGGAAAACGGCGGCTAAAAAGCCGGTGAAAAATGTAGATCTCTGGCAACGTCTCGATAAAGCCCGTGAATGTCATAATGTTGAATGGCTGTGGGTAAAAGGGCATAGTGGTCATATAGAAAATGAGATTGCTGATGAATTAGCGAACCAGGGAATTGATGAGCTATAAACATGTTGAGCCACCAAGGACACAAAGAACACAAAGTAAAATATTAATAATTAAACCACGGGGAACACCACTGGGAGCACGGGGAAAGCAATATCTCTCTCCGTTTACCTAGTGGTTTTAAATTTCTTTCCTTGGTGTTCTTTGTGTCCTTCGTGGCTATTAGGTTTTGTAGTTGAATATTTATAAAGAGAAATAAACATGCGCCAAATTGTTCTGGATACAGAAACCACCGGTCTTGAGCCTCGTTTAGGCCACCGTATTATTGAAATAGGCTGTGTTGAGGTCATTGATCGCCGCGTCACTGGAAACCGTTATCACCAATACATCAATCCTGAGCGTGAGATTGATGAGGGTGCCGTTGAGGTTCATGGTATTACGACAGCCTTTCTTGCCGACAAGCCTCTTTTTGCCGATATAGCTGAAGATTTCCTAAATTTTATTCGTGGTGCCCAACTTGTTATTCACAATGCGCCATTTGATATTGGTTTTATAGATCACGAACTTAACCGGTTAAATCAGCAACAAAATCATGTTGATAAAATATGCACAGTTTTAGATACGCTTGTTTTAGCAAGGAAAATGCATCCGGGACAGAAAAATAATCTGGATGCGTTGTGTAAACGTTATGACATAGATAATTCACAGCGAGATTTACACGGTGCTCTACTGGATGCTGAGATTTTAGCTGAAACGTATTTGGCTATGACCGGTGGCCAAACGATGTTGTCATTAGGCGGGCAGGGGGCAAATGAAGATGGCTTAAATAACAACTTAGACGCCTATAAACCTCGGATGGTAAAGGTTGAACCAGGACAATTAAAAATCATCAGGGCTTCAACTGAAGAACTTACTTCTCATGATGCCCGCTTAGCCAGTATTAATGAAATGAGTGATGGAAAATGTGTCTGGCTTAAAGAAAATGAGCAATAAAGCAGCAAATCATCTCGATATTTTATAAAGTACAATAATAACAATGAGTTAGAGAAGTAAATAAATTAAAGAAGGCTTCATGAGGGTCGATAACCTAAATACACAGCGTTAATCTTTTGTTCATTGTGTAACAGCAGTTAAGTTAGGTAATTCCTCCTCATACGCGAGAGCGTAAATTCTTGACCTCACACTTTTGTGAGGTTTTTTTTTGCTAAAACTCAAGTTATTGTTGTTTATGCCGTTATTTATCTTAACTATTAAACTGGTTTTAAAGTTGTTCTTGTAATGGCTTCAGGCTATTCTTAGATAAAGTAAATGTGGTTAACAACATAGTGAAGGATTAAGGTATGGCAATTTCAGGCAATGTAAGTGATGGTGGCAATTCAGTAGTTATAAATATAAGCGGTCGATTTGATTTTAATGCGCATCACGATTTCCGAAATATTTATCGTAATGAAAAATCAGATGCAGCGTACACCATTGATATGTCAGGAACAGAATATATCGATAGTTCTGCTTTAGGCATGTTGTTGTTACTGCGAGAACACGCAGGAAATGAAAGTGCTAACATTACTGTAAGTGGTTGCAATGACGATATTAAAAAAATATTTGCCATCTCAAACTTTGAGAAATTATTTACGATTACATAACTTTCTATAAGATATTCTTATCTTGTGAAAAATTGTAAAAAGGCTTTATCAACTACGGTGATAAAGCCTTTTTTATTTTACAATTAAAAACTCTCTTCCCCCAACAAATCAGCTTACAAAATTATATGGTGATGCAGTATTACTTTTGAGAATAATTGACTTTACATCGTTTTAAGTATGACGTAAAAATTTACCCTTAATGAAAGGGTATAAGGAAATATCAGGTTGAATGATAAAGTAGACAGTGTTTTTAGAAAGATAAGCTTGCTCAATGAAGTTGGCATTGCGCTGTCATCTGAAAAAAACTTCTCCAGTCTACTCGAGCAAATATTAGTTGGTGCAAAGCATATTACTAATGCTGATGGTGGAACCATCTATTTATTAAATGCTGATAAAAAGCTCGAAATGGTTGTTATTCAAACGGACTCATTAAATATTCATCTCGGTGGCAATACCGATAAACCCATCACCTTTAACCCAGTAAGCTTATATCACGATGATGGAACACCTGATTTGAGCATGGTTGTTACACGTGCTGTTATTGAAGATAAACCCATTAATATTGCAGATGCATATAACACGGAGGGTTATGATTTTTCCGGTACCTATGAGTTTGATAAGAGTACTGGTTACCATTCACAGTCATTTCTTGCTGTCCCCATGAAAAATCATGAAAATGATGTCATTGGCGTATTGCAGCTAATTAATGCCAAGTCTCCTGGAACAGAAGATATCATACCGTTTAGCGAGGAGGATCAGCATTTAGTTGAGTCACTTGCAAGTCAGGCCGCTGTTGCAATTACCAATAAACAATTAATTGATAGTTTAAATGAGTTGTTTAACTCTCTGGTTCAACTTATTGCAACCGCAATCGATGAAAAATCACCTTATACCAGTAGCCATTGTAAACGCCTTCCCGTTATCACCATGTTAATTGCAGACGCTGCTCATAATACTAAAGAGGGTGAATTTAAAGAATTTTTAATGAGCAACGATGATCGTTATGAACTTGAAGTCGCGGCGTGGCTACACGACTGTGGAAAGTTAACCACTCCAGAATATGTTATGGATAAATCAACAAAGCTTGAACGTATTGTAGATCGAATTGAGCTGATTGATTTGCGTTTAGAAACAATTAAACGTGATGCTGAAATTGAAAAACTGACAAGTCTTGCTGAGGGAATGAATAGTGATGAAGCAAATACGACATATGATGAAAAAATTAAAACTATAAATGACGCAGCAGAATTTATTCGTCGCCACAACAAAGGTGGTGAATTCATGCATGAGGATGATATAGAAAAAATAAAGACGTGCGCCAAACTTAAATGGAAAGATAAGGACGGCGTTCTGCAACCACTCCTTAATGTGGATGAAATCAATAATTTGTGTATTGTAAAAGGTACGCTGACCCAGGAAGAGCGGGATATTATAAATAACCATATCGTTGCAACAATTAAAATGCTCGATACTTTACCGTTTCCTAAACATTTACAGAATGTTCCTGAATATGCGGGTGGCCATCATGAGCGTGTAGATGGACAGGGTTTCCCTCAAGGTTTAATGAAAGATCAAATGTCAGTACAAGCCAGAATAATGGCGATTGCTGATATCTTTGAGGCACTCACCGCGCGTGATCGACCTTATAAAGATCCTATGAAACTTTCACAAGCTGTTTCAATTTTGAAAAAAATGAGTGAAACGGGACATATTGATCCTGATTTATTTGATGTTTTTATCAAGCAATCTGTTCATACCCAATATGCCGATGAGCATTTATTGCCTGAACAGAATGATCTGTAAATTTTCTTGCTCTGTGTGTCATTGCACTTAATGAACCGCTACGCGTTTCGTCAGTATTACCCTAACCTGCTCCGCACGTTCTGGCATCGCGCCCTAAAGATTGTTGGCAAACAATTTGAGGAAGTACTCCTGGGGCGAGCGATAGCGTGGCATTTCTAATGTAATTTTTGCTACGGATGGTTACAATAGCGGCCTTAATTTTACGTTGTTATTGATTTGGAGAAGTTATGTCCATCCGGACCCGTTTTGCCCCTAGTCCAACCGGTTATTTACACATTGGCGGTGCGCGCACAGCCTTATTCGCCTGGCTCTATGCCCGTAAACACGGTGGTAAATTCGTACTGCGTATTGAAGATACCGATCTTGAGCGTTCCACCGAAGAGTCTGTGAATGCCATTCTTGAAGGTATGGCCTGGATGGGGCTCGATTATGATGAAGGTCCTTTTTATCAAACACACCGTTTTGATCGTTATGAAGAAGTGATTCAACAACTTTTAACAGATGGTCATGCCTATCGCTGTAGTTGTTCTAAAGAACGTATTGATAAACTTCGTGAAGAGCAAATGGCAGCAAAAGAAAAACCGCGCTATGACGGTCATTGCCGTGGACAAGAAGTGTCGGCTGATGAGCCTCATGTTATCCGCTTTGCTAACCCGAAAGAGGGTGAAGTGGTATTTGAAGATTTAGTTCGTGGTTCAATTACTGTTAAAAATACCGAGCTTGATGATCTTATTATTAAACGTACCGATGGTTCTCCAACCTATAACCTTTCAGTTGTTGTTGATGATCTTGATATGAAAATCAGTCATGTCATTCGTGGTGATGATCATATTAATAACACGCCACGCCAAATTAATATTTTAAAAGCGATGGGGCATGAAGCGCCAACCTATGCACATGTACCGATGATTTTAGGTGAAGATGGTGCTCGATTATCGAAACGACATGGTGCGACCAGTGTTATCGATTATCGGGAAATGGGGTACTTGCCAGAAGCGCTCATGAATTACTTAGTACGATTAGGTTGGTCGTCTGGTGATAAAGAACTTTTCACTTTAGATGAAATGATTTCATTATTTGATGTGGTTGATGTTAATAAAGCCCCATCAACGTTTAATACTGAAAAACTGCAATGGATTAATCATCAATACTTAAAAGAAGATGATGCTTCACGCATCGCACAATTACTCAGTGTACATCTTGGTAACTTAGGAATCGATCCATCAGAAGGGCCAGAACTGGAAGATGTTGTTGTTGCACAACGTGAACGTGCTCAAACATTAATTGAACTTGCAGACGTTTGTCAATTTTACTATCGCGACTTTGATGAGTTTGATGAAAAAATGGCGAAGAAACAATTACGTCCTGTAGCTGCTGAAGTATTACAAACTGCACAGACTGATTTGAATGCATTAGAGACCTGGAATATTGAATCTATCCACGATGTCATTCATGGTGTTGCAGATAAGTTGAAAATTAAAATGGGTAAGGTGGGAACGCCATTACGCGTTGCTGTAACAGGCGGTGCACCATCACCGAGTTTAGACTTAACCGTTTATTTAATCGGTAAAGAAGCCTGTAACCGTCGTATCGATAAAGCATTAGAATACATAGCAAACAGAGCCGAATAATGTAGGTCGGCATTCATGCCGACGCCCATGTTGTATCGAAGTTCAAAAGTATTTTATCTACAAAGACACTAATAAAAGAATTAAGGTTACACAAAATGAGTGAGAATAACGAAACAATAAAACCACGCCACTTTATTCAGCAATACATTGATGCTGATATTGCTGCGGGAAAAAATGATGGTAAAGTCGCTACACGTTTCCCTCCTGAACCAAATGGTTATCTTCATATTGGGCATGCAAAATCTATTTGCCTGAACTTTGGCATTGCCAATGAATTTAACGGTACCTGTAACTTACGTTTTGATGACACCAACCCCGGCAAAGAGAAAGAAGAGTTTGTTGCTTCAATTCAGGAAGACGTAAAGTGGTTAGGGTTTGAGTGGAATAAAGAAGTGCATTACGCCTCGGATTATTTCCAGCAGTTACATGATTTTGCGGTAGAGCTTATTAAAGCAGGCAAAGCGTATGTTTGTGATTTAAATGCAGATGATGTGCGCAAGTATCGAGGCACTCTGCAGGAGCCGGGCAAAGACAGTCCTTATCGTGATCGTAGCGTTGAAGAAAATTTAGAGCTGTTTGAAAAAATGACAACAGCGACTTTTGCTGATGGCGAGAAAGTCTTACGTGCAAAAATTGATATGTCATCACCGAATATGAATATGCGAGATCCTACTTTATATCGTATTAGACATGGCGTTATTCACCATCAAACAGGTGAAGAGTGGTGCATCTATCCGATGTATGATTTTACTCATCCCATTTCTGATGCGCTTGAAGACATTACCCATTCATTGTGTACTCTGGAATTTGAAGATCATCGTCCATTATATGATTGGGTGTTGGATAACATTAGTATTGATTGCCATCCACAGCAGATTGAATTTTCCCGTCTGAATTTACAATACACGATTGTAAGTAAACGTAAGTTAACTCAACTTGTTGAAAATAATCATGTCGCGGGTTGGGATGACCCGCGTATGCCAACCATCGCAGGTTTACGTCGTCGTGGTTTTACACCCGCATCCATTCGCGATTTTTGTGATCGCATTGGTGTCACTAAGGCAGATAATTCAATTGAAATGGGTGTATTGGAAAATTGTATACGTGAAGACCTCAATGAGATAACACCACGACGCATGGCGGTGATGAATCCATTAAAAGTGGTTATCGAAAATTACCCAGAAGATAAGCTTGAGACATTAGATGCACCGAATCATCCACAAAATGAAGAAATGGGTAAGCGGCAAATTCCTTTTACGCGTGAAGTCTACATAGATAAGAATGACTTTAAGGAAGAGGCCAATAACAAGTACAAGCGTTTGAAGACCGGCGGAGAAGTACGCTTACGCAATGCCTATGTCATACGTTGTGATGAAGTGATTAAAGACAGCAACGGCAAGATTACCGAGCTACGTTGTTCGTATGACCCTGATACACACAACAAGAATCCAGCGGATGGCCGTAAAGTGAAAGGTGTGATTCATTGGGTGTCAGCTACACAGGGTATTGAAGCAGAGGTACGTCTCTATGATCGCTTGTTTACACAAGCAAATCCTGAAACGGCGGCTAAGGATGGCAAAGAGTTTACTGATTATATTAATCCTGAATCATTACAAACGTTGTCAACGTGTTATCTCGAAGCCTCGCTTGAAAAGGCCGAAGCAGGGGAGCGATTCCAGTTTGAAAGAGAAGGATATTTTTGCCGTGATAGTGAAAACTCCTCAAATGGAAAGCCAGTTTTTAATCGTACAGTGACATTGCGCGATACCTGGGCAAAAATTGAAGCAGCAGGCTAAAAAGTCACTAATTTTTAAGAAATTTATTGACATAACAAGCCTACTATCGTAAATTGCGCGCTCTCTTACAGGGGCTATAGCTCAGCTGGGAGAGCGCTACACTGGCAGTGTAGAGGTCCGCGGTTCGATCCCGCGTAGCTCCACCAAATACTGGGAAATGTTAATATGACTATGACCTGTATGAAGAATCGAGCAAATGCATAAAGCTGGTAAGTTAGCTGTTATTGCAGGAATTTTGCTCACCGTTAGTGGTATGGTGATTGGGTTTACACTTCTTTTTAATGGGAGTGAAAACGCGATAATATGGCTTGGCACCATCATACCCGCAGGATTTATTGTCTTGTTTACCGGCATGGTAACAACGCTTTTATCCGAACGGAACGACGAAGACTAAACCGTTTTTAGTCCCCATCGTCTAGAGGCCTAGGACACCGCCCTTTCACGGCGGTAACAGGGGTTCGACTCCCCTTGGGGACGCCATATAATAGAAAAAGATCCGAAAGGGTCTTTTTTTATGCCTGTTAATTTTGATTTATATCTTTTTTTGTCATAAATATTGAAGATAGTTATCAATTTTCAACAATATGCAATTTATATCGCCTCGTAAGATGTTAAAGTTAAGGCGCAGTAGTACATGGACAGACTAAGTTAAATTAATTTCAGAGGATAGAAAATGCTCGTACTGGAACGGAAATCTGGCGAATCCATCATTATACAAAATGGTGGAGATGTAATAGAAATCAAGGTAGATAAATACAATAAAGGTGCTGTTAAGTTGATTTTTGATGCCCCCTTAAAATACGTCATTTTACGCAAAGAACTGACGACTAAAAATACTGAATGTAGTACCTAAGCGTTCAAAATATACTTATAATAAATCTAAGATTTTTCATTGTCGCATTAAATAATCGTGTTAATTAAAAGTAAAACTAAAAATATTGTTACATACATATGTAAAACAATAACCTATACATTTCTTTCGCTATTACCTATCACAACGATGGCAATCGTGAACATGGATGGTTTACATTTTGATAATCAGGAAGATGCTTTTAGTGCTGATGTAGATTTATCCGTTAGCGGTTCAACTGGAAATAGTACGAGCTCAAAGGCAGCATTAAATACTCAGCTAAACTGGATTGATGAAAATTCAATTAACCTGCTTATTCTAGGTTACCAATACGGCGAGAGTAACAATGCTCGTAATGTGAACAAGTCCTTTATTCACTATCGTTATATTCATAAGTTAAATAACTCAATAGATTGGGAACTATTTACTCAATTAGAAACGAATGAATTTACACGCTTGTCATATCGTGGATTATTGGGTTCCGGGATACGTTATTCCATTGCAAGTTCAGAAAAACATCGCGCTTTTTTAGGTGCCGGCGCATTTTATTCAAAGGAAGAAATAGAGTTTACACCGGGCCTAACTGATGATGGTATAGAAGAAATTACACGTGCAAATCTTTACTTCCTATCAAAATATAAAATAACTTCGACGATGAGCTTTTCCAATGTTGTCTATTACCAGCCTCGTTTAAACCGTCTTTCAGATTATCGTGCTTTGTTAGAGACTAAATTAGACATCAAAATACGTAAAGATCTTACTTTTAGATTGAGTTTAGATATTGAGCATGACAGTGAACCATCGCAAACGATAAAAAGTACTGATGTTAGTTATATGACAGGTTTAGTTATTAAGTTTTAATTACCTGGCAATCTATGCGACATATTTAACGCACATTAAATGTGACAATAGTTTACGTTTATACGAGTTCTTTCTTTCTTGAACGCGTTATATTAATATCCCAGAACAATTAAATTTAAGGCTTACTGTATTCTTTCTCCCCCAAAGAATCTTAAAAGAACCCAAATAAATATGACAAAAGATACGAAAATATTAGTAGTTGATGACAATAAGAAATTTCTGGATATGTTAAATGAGTTTCTGAATGATAATGGTTTTGTTGTCGAGATTAGTGATAATGGTAATGAAGCATTAAAGAAATTTGCTGATTTTATTCCAGACATTGTTGTTACTGATATTGTTATGCCTGACGTTGACGGTATTGAATTATTGCTTCAGCTAAGAAAA
>JAUVGM010000156.1 GCA_030593785.1 Gammaproteobacteria bacterium
GAAAACGGTAAACTTACCGGTAAAGTGAAAGGCGATATTATTGATGGCCAAATGAAGGCTAAGTTATTAACACGGTTAGCTGCAGAAGAAGGTATTAGTACAGAGCAAGTAATTGCTGTTGGGGATGGTGCAAACGATTTACCAATGTTGGCGATTGCCGGATTAGGTATCGCATTCCATGCAAAACCCATCGTTAAAGAACAAGCATCGCACTCAATCACAAATCTTGGCCTGGATGCTATTTTATATTTGCTTGGCATGCGTGATCGAGAGCTGGCTGAACTTGAAAGTCTTAGCAGTAGTACTAAGTAATTAGTTACCAGAAATATGGATGATAATGTAGAACAGTCAGAGTTAGATATATTTTGGATGCAACATGCTTTGGAACTTGCGAAACAAGCAGAGTCTGAAGGTGAAGTACCAGTAGGTGCGGTCGTTGTTCATGATGAACAAGTCATAGGTGAGGGCTGGAATAGTCCAATTAATGATAATGACCCAACAGCGCATGCCGAAATCATGGCGTTGCGATCTGCAGCAAAAAAAATCAATAACTATCGGTTACTGGATACGACCCTCTATGTAACATTAGAACCCTGTATTATGTGTACAGGTGCCATTACTCATTCGCGTGTTAAACGTGTTGTGTACGGCGCGACAGATCCTAAGGCGGGGGCAGCAGAAAGTGCCTTTGAAATTCTAGGAACAGATTATTTGAACCATCAAGTTGAAGTTGCACGTGGTGTACTGGCATCTGAATGCGGTCAAATCCTTACGGATTTTTTTAGACGAAAACGAAAAGAAAAAAAGCGAGATAAATAATGCGGTTAGGAATTATTTTTATTATTACAAGTTTGTTGTTTGGCTGTAATGAAGCAGCGAAAACTATTTATCCTGCTACGGATGTAAAAATGGAACTAAAGCAAGTCTCTGAACATGTTTATTATGTACAGGGTAAAGCCGGTATAGCGACAGATAATGAAGGCTTTATTTCTAATGCTGGATTTATTGTTACCGATGATGGTGTAGTCATTTTTGATACCTTGGGAACACCCTCATTAGCAAATTTATTATTAACAAAAATTCGCACTGTCACGAACAAACCTATTATTAAAGTGATCGTGAGTCATTACCACGCGGATCACATTTATGGCTTACAGGTTTTTAAAGAGCAGGGTGCACAAATTATTGCCCCTAAAGGTGCAATGGAATATCTCAGTGAGTCTAAGAATGAAGAGCTTCTCGAATCACGTCGTTTTGAATTAGAGCCCTGGGTTAATGAAAGCACACAATTAGTAACACCTGATGTGATTGTTGAAAAACCTATGACGTTCTCGCATGGTGGTATCACTTTCACGCTTGATGTCTTGGGTGCTGCACACTCTGATGGCGACTTAACACTATTTATCGAACCAGAAAACGTCTTTTTCTCTGGAGATATTATCTTTGAGGGGCGCGTTCCTTATTTAGGCGATGCCAATACTAAAAGATGGTTAGACACCTTAATCAAAATGGAAGTGGGTAAAATTGCCGCGTTAATTCCTGGTCATGGTCCTGCTGCTAAAAATCCTAACCCGGCTATAAGTGCAACTCGATCTTATCTCGCCAAGATTCGTACTGTGATGGCTGTAGCTGTTGAAAACATGGATGATTTTGCAGAAACGTATGATAAAACGGACTGGAGTGAATTTGAGAAGTTACCGGCATTTACAGAAGCAAATCGTCGTAATGCTTATCAGGTTTACTTATCGATGGAAGAAGAACTGGCGGAAGAAGAATAAATATTGAAACGGACTGAATAGAATTATTTAGTCCGATAAGAATTTTTTATTATAAAGCAGGTGAAACGTACGCCATTTTTGCTGTTTCTTTATTTCCTTTGGCTAAGTGCCAATGCAAAATATCATAATAACTACGAATATTTTCAACATACTTAACCGGCTCATTGCCTCGAGCATAACCGTAACGTGTCTTTTTATACCAGCGTTTACGCTGCAATAACGGCAAGCTTTCTTTTACATCTACCCATTTATCAGGATTGCCACCGTTCTTTTTGGTAATAATACGAGCGTCTTGCAAGTGACCAAATCCGACATTATAAGATGCAAGGGTAAACCAGAGTCGATCTTTATCATTCAGCTCATCTGAGAATTTTTCAAATAATTCGCTAATATATTGTGCTCCACCTTGAATACTTTGTTCTGGTACGGTGCGATCTTCAACGCCTAATTCTCTTGCGGTAGCATTGGTTAACATCATGATTCCTCGCACACCCGTTGGTGAAACGGCACGAGGATTCCAATGTGATTCCTGATAAGCGATAGCTGCGAGTAATTGCCAATCTAAATCATTGACTTCAGCGGCATGCTCAAAACTTTCCTGATAACGCGGTAAACGATATCGAACATGGGCAAGATAAGTTGGTGTACCTGCGTATTGATACTTAGTGGCATGCTCATAGTGGCGCTTAATGAGCTGAGCTAGCTCACCTGATTTCTTGTAAGCAGCGAGGAATTTATTCGCTTCTAAATACAGAGAATTATCCCCTGTTTTAGAAAAGGCCCAGGCTAATTGCTGTGGCTTGGAAATATTAAAAGCAACACCTAACTTGGGATGAAAGCGGCGAGTGAGTAATACTTCATTTGAATCGGCAATGGTAAAATCAATAACATTTTCGGCAACCAGCATCAGTAGCTCTGTCGTGCCAGCGTCTTTGTTTTCGTCCCAGCTTAAGCGAGGGTGTTTTTCTTTTAATTCTTTAAGTTTTTCAACGTGACTGCTATTGGCAATAACTTCCATCATGCCTTCAACGGCATCATCCATATTTTTTGGACGGGGGATACTGCGGTTATAAACCAACTGCTGTGTAATTGATTGGTAACTTGTTGAAAAAAGAAGTGTTTTTTCTCGTTCAGCAGTAACAGTTAAACCCGCTGCTGCAAAATCTACATCACCATCCTGAACTTTAGACAGCATATTATTTAAATTATCTTCAGTGCTTATTTTTAACGAAACACCAAGATGGTCAGCAAATGCTTTTACGAGATCATATTCGAAGCCTTCAGCACCATTAGGTCCGGTAAAATAAGTAGTAGCAGCATTGCGCGTTAAAACGTGTAATACACCTGCATCTTGAATATGTTGCAAAGCCGGCTTTTGTGGCGCACAGGCATTAAGCACAATCAAAATGAGGGATAAACCGGCTATGTAGGGTAAAGATTTACGCATGATTAATTCCTGCTGTACTTCTATAACAATTAGCGGTAAATAATTTTAAAACTGAAGTAATAAATAAAGCGTGTCTTAAAATTTTACAATTAGTAGGAATTGCATCAGTGAAGACCAGAATATTATAACATTCTTATATGTGACGCGCATCACACAAATGTCATGATTGGTTAATAAATACGCAATATTAACCGTGTGTAATGTAATGTTAATTGTTTGAATTGCTAAAGACGTTCATCTGGTTTAACCTTGCGCGGCCTCAAAATTACGAAATTTAGTGAATTTTTGAGGTTTGGAGAAGTGTCCGAGTGGCTTAAGGAGCACGCTTGGAAAGCGTGTGTAGGTTTATCCCTACCGAGGGTTCGAATCCCTCCTTCTCCGCCATTAAACATTAAAAGAGAACCTGTTGGTTCTTTTTTTATGCCTGTTCAAAACACATTCGAATCCGAGAAATATATTAAGGTGGTTCGATATGGGGGTTGAGCACCCATTAATGCCGAAGCGCAGCGTAGGCAGACCGAAGGGTGAGGCCGATAGGATGAATAATCCCTCCGAAAAGATTAAAATGTTATAAATAAGTAGAGGTACAATTTAAACTGGGTAGCTCTTTACAACTTTTTGCTCCCTTTTCTTTTAAAATAGTATATATCTTTCGCCATTTCTTTCTCCTGGTAGGATGCGCTATCTTATACTTATATCTAATATAATCTTTAACAGTACTTATATTTCCATCATCATCCTTAAATGCATGATTGAGATCGATTCCGTAATTAGCGAGTTGGACAAAATCATCAAGATCCCATCTTAATGCATAATAAAGAGGAGTTGATCCCACACACTTAACTTTAAAAAAATAATGCTTATTCCACTGTTCTTTTGTAATGCCTGCATTTTTAATTAGAATATCCATATATTTTCCATGTCGTTGACTATTATCAACCTTCATTGTTTCACAGAGATTTAGTACGTCATTCCTTGAGAACATTCTCTTTTTTTTCTTATTTACCTTTACAAACTTTTGATCATTTTCATAAATCTCTACAGTACCTTCGGCGGATACCTGAGTGGCAGTAAGCGATAATATAGATATAAATAACAAAACGTATCGAGACAAAAAATTCATAAACTCTCCACTTAAAAAATTAGCTTTTATGCTGTATCGGCAACTTAAAGGCACAAAGCCTTAGAAAATTAATTGGAAAAGCAAGTAAGCATTTTAGTATTGGGAAATAAAGAGATCATAAAATACTTAACTACCTCTTTGAAAGAATAGCCACTGAAGGTGTTATTTGCTTTTCGTAGGTTCGAATTTATTCGAACGCGGTGTGTTTATCAACCACTATTCTTGATTTGACCTCGGATTTTGAATGAATTCGAACCTTTGATATAAAGTAAGCTGGGTTCGATACGGGTGTGGAGCAACCGTGAACACCGAAGCGTTAGTGTAGGTGGCCCCGAAGGGAGGGAGGCCGATAGCCTGAATAATCCCTCCCGTATTATCAGTTTGCCTCAAACCCCTTAGGGATTTTCCCTTTCATCATATACGCAAAGGCAATGACCTCGGCTACTGCGAGATATAGTATTTCCGGGATTTCTTCGCCAAGTTCCAGCGTTGATAATAAGGTTGCTGCTTTAAAATACAGAAAATGCCTTCTCCTTATTATTCATCAATAATGATGTCACTGATTCTTTATTTACAGGTGGGCTGAATAAAAATCCCTGCATATTATAACAGCCGAGTGCTTTGAGTTGCTCCATTTGTCCCACGTCTTCCACTCCCTCAGAAATAATATGTAGCTTCAATCCCTTTGCCATCGCTATAATTGCTTCAATTATTGATCTGGCTCCTTGATCGTGTTCCATTGCACTTACAAAGGAGCGATCTATTTTCAAAGTATCAATAGGTAATTTTTGCAGATAATTTAATGATGAGTATCCTGTTCCAAAATCATCAATTGCAATCTTGGCACCCATTGAACTTAATTCGTTAAGCACTGAAATTACATTTTCAATATCTTCCATAAGAACATTTTCTGTAATTTCAAATTCAAGCATATCACCACTAATGCCATGCTTATTAAGCGTCGCTTTAATTTTTTCAACAATATCGGGATGTTCTAATTGTTTAGCCGACATATTGACCGCAACTCGAGGCAGCTGTAAATCCATTGCCATCCAAACTTTTAAATCCTGACACACACTATCCAATATCCAGTCACCAATAGGTTGAATCAAACCAATTTCTTCACAAAAAGAAATAAACTCTGAAGGGAGAATGGTGCCTCGCTCCGGGTGATCCCATCGCAATAGTGCTTCTACCGCAACGATGTCATGTGTGATTGCATCGACTTGTGGTTGGTAGTGAAGTCTAAATTGATTTTTTTCTAATGCATGACGTAGATCATTTTCAAGTGAAAGGTTTGCTGACAATTCTTGTTGCATATTATCCGTATAGAATTGAAAACCATCTTTACCTTTATTTTTAACGGCATACATTGCAATATCAGCATGCTTTAACAAAGACTCTTTAGTTTCACCATTATTTGGATAATGTGAAATCCCAATACTGGTACTAATGAAAACTTCATGATTATCAAGATTAAAGGGGGTTTTTAAAGTGTCGATGATTTTTTTAGCAATTAATTCTGAATCTTTCATACTATGAATTTCGGGTAACAATATTGTAAATTCATCTCCACCTATTCTTGCTAACGTATCGCATTCACGCAGACATTTTTTTAAACGATCGGCTACTACCTGTAGTAACTTATCACCTATCATATGCCCTAATGTATCATTTATGTTTTTAAATCGGTCAAGATCCAAAAACATAACAGATAGTATTTCATTATTTCTTT
>JAUVGM010000230.1 GCA_030593785.1 Gammaproteobacteria bacterium
GTATTTTATGACTCTGAACTAATCTTGTTGAATGGTTTTTGGTTTCTTATTTTCATCCAATGAAACATAGGTGAGTACAGCTTCTGCGACTTTTTGCGCACTCTCTTTTCCTCGTCCATGCTCTGCCATTACTTTAAGTGCAATACGGATAGAGGTATTTCCTATATGTACTATATCCGCATATATACTGACTAAATCACCTACCAGAACCGGTTTAATAAAAAGAAATTCATTAACAGCAATAGTTACCACTCGATTACCAACATATCTATGTGCAGCAATGCTACCGGCAATGTCGACCTGAGACATAAGCCATCCTCCAAATATATCTCCGGATGCATTTGTATCAGAGGGCATAGGTAATACACGAATTTCAGGCTGTTTAGTGATATTAATGGCCACGATATAGCTCAATTATTTCTTTTTCATATTTCTCATTGATTTTTGCTCGTTTGATTTTTAAAGTTGGAGTAATTAAACCATCCCCAATTTCCCAGGGCTTTAAAACAATGTGAGCACGAATAATTTTTGCGTATCCAGGGAAAGCCGCTAACTGTTTGTTAATTCTCTCAAGGAATATGTTCTTGATTTTTTCAATCTTAAGTGATGCCTCATCTGTAGAAACAGATTGTGATGCGGCAAATTGCTGCCAGTTATTTTCTTCAATTGTAATAATGGCTGTTAAGAATGGCTTAGCTTCACCAATGACAATGATTTGTTCAAATAATGGATCACTACCAATTGCGAGTTCAATATCTGATGGCGGGACTTTTTCACCATTAGATAAAACAATAATTTCTTTAATTCGACCAGTAATATAGATATGATTATTTTCTATTTTTGCTTTGTCACCGGTATGAAACCAACCATGTTCGTCAATTGCTTCTTTAGTTGCCGTTTCATTATTCCAGTAACCTAACATTACTGTTGGGCCTTTTACTAAAAGCTCATCATTTTTACCTAATTTAACTTCTACATTACCCAGACTTTGACCAACACTAAAGGGATCATTGTTATTCAGTTTATTCGTTGAGACGACAGGACTGGTTTCAGTTAAGCCGTAACCCTGAGAAATGGTTAAACCTAATCCAATAAATGTTTTTGCTATTTCAGGTGCAAGTGCTGCACCACCAGAAACAGCAAGCTGAAGGTTACCACCAAGCTTAGCTAATATTTTTCCTGCTACTAATTTATTTAATATTGGCCAAAATAATAATTTTGGATGCCAGTTTTCACGCTTTTGTTGCACTAAAAAACGGTACCAGCCAACATTTACTGCAGCTTTAAATAAACTCTGAGCTATAACTGGTTTCTTTGAAAGTTGATCATGTATTTTATTGTAAACGCGTTCAAAGATGCGTGGCACGGTCACTAACACAGTTGGACTTATAGAAATTAAATCTTCACCCAGCTTTTCAATTGAGCGGGCGTAAGCTATTTTAGCTCCAATGATCATTGGCATATAATATCCCGCAGTGCGTTCAAACATATGTGAGAGCGGGAGAAATGAAAGAAATATGTCATCGGTATCAAAGTGTTCAAATATTGCGGCGGCATGAGCATTAGAAAAAATATTTTTATGACTTAACATAACACCTTTGGGTCGCCCGGTAGTACCAGAGGTATAAACAATAGTCGCAAGTTCATCAGGCTCAATAATTATACGTTCGATGGTTTCTGTATAGGAGGGCAGCCATTTATCAGTTTGCACTAAACGGGGATTATTAAATTCATCTATGGCTTTATATGTAACAATTCTCACAAGTTCATTAAGCCCTTGCTTTTCGAATAAAGCTTCGTCTTTTAATAATGCTTTGCAGCTGGAAGGATCCTCAATAAAAAATATTTTAACATTAGCATCTTCAAGGATAAACCGAATATTTTCTGTACGGTCATTGGTATAGATAGGCACGACAACCAATCCCAAACTATACGCCGCTTGATCAAAAATAACCCAGTCAGGGCAATTTTTCATCATGATTGCAACACGATCACCTTTAGTTAATCCTTCATGTCGAAAAGCGGTATGCCAGAGTTCCACTTTTTTTGCGATATCATTCCATGTTAAATCTTTCCAGACCTCATCAGATTCATCATAGTAACGATAGGCAACATCATTTAAAGATCGCTTAACGCGTTCATAAAACAAATCAGATAAATTGTTTGCAGTGACGGGGGTGATGTAATCTTGTTTTTTATGCATAATTATTTACTCAATCACAATTGTTTTCCAGCCTTCATCAGGTTTAAAACGAGGGCCATGAGTTTTCTCCAGATTTTCTAATGCTTGTAATACTTTATCCTGTCCTCTATCTTTAACATATTGCAGTGGTCCACCATGAAATGGTGCAAAACCAGTTCCAAAAATAATTCCTGCATCTATTAAATCTTTTGAATCTGCAACATGCTCACGTAAACAGGCCATTGTTTCATTAATCATTCTTAATATCAGTCTGTCTTCAGTATCGCCAGGTGCTACATAGTCAGCGTTTGTTTTAGGTTTGATTAATTTTCCTTTCTTAAAAGTATAAAATCCCTGACCGGTTTTTTTACCTAGTATTTTTTTATCCACTAATTCACGTAAATGTTCAGATACAGTAATGGGCATTGACTCTGCTAAATTTTCAGCAACATGCAGGCAAATATCAAGACCAACTGTATCAGCCAGTTCAATAGGTCCCATCGGCATACCAAATTCTAAAGCGATCCTATCTATCACTGTTATCGGTACACCTTCTTCAAATAATGTAACCGCTTCTGTTAAGTAAGGCATAAGAATACGATTAACTAAAAACCCTGGTGTACTTGTAACAGGAAGAGGGAGTTTCTTTATTTTCTTTGTCAGGACAGCAGCAATCTGCTGTGCCTTTTTACTGGTTTTCTCTCCAACGACAATTTCAACTAATGGCATTTGTGCAACAGGATTGAAAAAGTGTAAACCAACCAGACGATCCGGCTTCTTTAATGAGCCTGTTAATTGTTCGAGAGGAATGCTTGACGTGTTCGTTGCAATGATTGCAGTACGTTTTAGTTTAGGTTCTATTTCTTTGTATAAATTACATTTAACCTCAGCATCTTCAAATATTGCTTCAATAACAACATCTGCCTTCACAAGTCCATTGCCCTTAATATCTGGTATTAAACGATCTAACGCCGCGTTAATTAATCTTTTTTGTTTAAGTCGACGTTTATATAGTTTTGCAGCACGTTTTATTACTGCCGCCAATGTTTCATGACGCTGATCTTGAAGTGTTACAGCATAACCTTGCATGGCACACCAGATAGCAATGTCTCCACCCATAACCCCACCACCAATAACATGGATGTGATTAATGGTAATGGATTTATCTTTAGCGATGCCTTTAAGTTGGTCTGTGAGCTTGAAAATCCTAATCAAATTTTGAGCCGTTTTACCAACCAACAAATGAGCAATGGATTTCGCTTCTTCCTCTAACATTCTTGTACGGTTATTTAAATGTTTAACCCAGAGATCAATAATAGCGTAAGGCGCAGGATAGTGAGCCTGCGATGCTCGTGCCGATACTTTTTTTATCAGCATTTTTGCGATAAATGGACGAATCAAACTGTGGTTAACAATATTTTCCCACCATGGTAATTTTCTGATTTTTGGTGGCTTAAGAATTGTTTCTCTTGCTGCTTTGATTAAGTGACGTTTTGGAACAGCATAATTAATCAGACCTGTTTTTTTAGCCTGACGAGCTTTTAATACCCGCCCCGTTAACATTAAATCCAGTGCTGCAAAACTGCCCATTCTTTCGATGCTTCTAACCGTTCCACCAAAACCAGGGTGAATACCAAGTTTAACTTCTGGCAACCCCAATCGTGATGAATCTTCTTCAGCTATACGATATTTGCAGGCGAGGGCGAGTTCCATACCACCACCTAGACAAAACCCGTGAATAAGTGCAACGGTAGGGCAGGTTAAATTTTCGATGTTATTAAAAATTAAATGTGCACGTTGTATATGAACAAGAGCAGCATCTTCTGATTCAAACGTTGTAAATTCATTGATATCAGCACCTGCGATAAAACCGCTATCTTTGTCTGATAAAATAACCACACCTTTCGGTGTATCATCTAATAATACATTAACAATATCATCAAGTTCGTTTATGACTGATTCGTTAAGTGTATTTGCACTGCTTTTTGGAATATCTAAATGCAACCAGGCAATACCATCGTCATCATTTTCTATTTTCCAGTTTTTATATTTTTTCTTAGCCATAATATCTTCTCAGTTAAGCTTATTTTTATTTCCCGCGCTCTATCAGCATAGCACCACCTTGACCACCACCGATGCAAAGACTGGCAATACCACGTTTGGCTTTTTTACGTTTAAGCACATCTAATAGATGTAATACGATACGAGCTCCACTTGCACCAACAGGATGACCTAGACTTACACCTCCACCATCAATATTAAGAACGCTTTGTTCGATTTTTCCTAATGGCCCATCAAGCCCAAGTTCTTCTTTGCAATAT
>JAUVGM010000046.1 GCA_030593785.1 Gammaproteobacteria bacterium
CAGATCCATGTCCGGATTTTCGGTCATAACAGGCAATGCATCTTCATAACTGCTGGCAGTAAAAACCTGGATATCTGGATCCAGTTTAACCAACACCAAATTCATGCCGTCTATGAAAATACTATGATCGTCAATGAGTAATACTTTCATCCTTAAACCTACTCCATATCTCAAGCCATTATCGACTTAATTATATGTTTTTATTAGGTGTATTTCATTAAACAATACGGCTTAAGCCAAAAAGCTTAGATTAATTACCCATAGTTTATGCCGTTTCCAGGTAAAAATTAATCTACTTTTAATATCTCCAGAACAAAAATCCACAAAAAATAGTTATTTTTATCTAGTCTTTATAGTGAATACACTACATCACTCATAAAAAGGACAATGGACTCAGAAAGCACAACAAAAAATGGGGTATAAAGAATGAAAAATATAATTTCACGATTATTAATGATGGGGTCATTGGTAACTCTCACTGCATGTGGCGGCGGCGGTGGAGACGACAGTAGTGACACTACCGCACCCACAGTGAGTAGCACATCACCCATAGCATCGGCGACAGATGTAGCAATAAGCAGTAGCGTGACGGCCACGTTTAATGAAGATGTTTTTGCCACTACCGTGGATACAAGCAGCTTTACTGTAAAGAACAGTGCCAATGTAACCGGCACAGTCAGTTTTGATGGCAACACCAATATTGCTACGTTTACTCCCGGCAATGATTTAGCCTTGCTCGCCTCTCATACCGCAACCTTAAGTACCACTATCACCGATTTAGCCGGTAATGCCCTGGTGGCCAATTACAACTGGTCCTTTACCACAGTCGATGGGGCATGGAAGAGTACGGTGTTAATTGAAACAGATAATGCAGGGGATGCACGAGAACCTCAAATCGCCATCGACAGCAACGGTAATGCGCTGGCGGTGTGGTGGCAATTTGATGGCACCCGCAATAACATCTGGTCGAACCGCTATGTGGCGAGCACGGGCTTGTGGAGCAACGCAGGGTTAATTGAGACGAGTACAGCGGTTGCATTTAACCCTCAAATCGCCATCGATAGCAACGGCAATGCGCTGGCGGTGTGGTGGCAATTTGATGGCACCGCCTTTAGCATCTACTCGAACCGCTATGTGGCGAGCGCAGGCTCGTGGGACAGCGCAGCGTTAATTGAGGCGAATGCAGGGGATGCACGAGGACCTCAAATCGCCATCGACAGCAACGGTAATGCGCTGGCGGTGTGGGAGCAACACGATGGCACCCGCTATAACATCTGGTCGAATCGCTATGTGGCGAGCACGGGCTTGTGGAGCAACGCAGGGTTAATTGAGACGGATAATGCAGGGCATGCATCCACACCTCAAATCGCCGTCGACAGCAACGGCAATGCCCTGGCGGTGTGGCATCACAACGATAGTATCCGCCAAAACATCTGGTCGAACCGGTTTGAATAAAACCGATTCATCTTAGATGTTTTGGATGTTTGCAGTAACAGAATCCCCTCCTTCAGTTTTAGGGAGGGGATTTTTTTGGGTATTGCCTTTGTGGGTGCTGGGGTTTTGAATATTTCGAACAAAGGCTTCATTCCCTACCGCAACACTGCTCGACCAAAAAGATTCACTTTGCCCAGCATTGTCTTCAAGCGCTAGTTAACCTGGTTCAACCCCGAACATCTCCGTAAATACAGGCAAACTCAAAATATCAACAAATAATTTTCCAGTTTATTTCACATAAAGCTGTAAAAACAATTAAGTTTTTTAAATCTAGTTATATTTATCTAGTTAATTTAACCAATACACACAACCAACAAATATACACATACTTAAATACCCCACATTTATATAAATTCAATACAAATATTAACTGACTCTTAATATTTAATTTAAAAAAGGAATTAAGCATGTTCAAAAGCAAACAACAAGTACTACATATTTCAATATTCTTATCCATCGTCATGCTGGTATCAGCATGTGGCGGAAATATGATAAAACCTATCCGTAAGGATGTCATTGGTCAGGCAACAGTACGTAACATTACTGTGGTTGCGTTGCCATCAGCAGATTCAAGCACTATTGCTGCTAAAGTAAAAACAGCTGTTCGCAAAGAAGCAACAAAAGAATTAAAGGGCAAGATGCAAGTTGATTTAAAAATAATGCTCAACAAATGGAATGGCACCGATAAACAACTAGGCGGCAAGGTCACTAGTAGGCTGTTTGGATCCAAAACAGATATAGGGGGTGATATCAAAGTATTAGATATTAATACCGGTGCAGTGATTGGTGAATATTCAATTTATCAGCAACGCAAAGTAGGTGGTTTACTAGATAATTCAATTACTTTCTTTGATATCGATACAGCGGTAATAGATGATTTTGCTACTTATACAGTTAACGAACTTGAATAACTGTTAATATTTATGTCAATTTTAAAAGCCGAGGATATTTCATCCTCGGTTTTTTTAATATCATTTATTCTTCATCCACGTCATCCGCATCTACCTGACCAGATATTTTACGGCGAACATGCGACCAGGAAATACCAACAGCTAAAACGGCTGAGATTAAAGTTAAGATAACCCAATTCATTACTGTTACGTTATCTAGACCCAACCAACCCCAATCGATCAACAGCCATAAAACAGCTGCAAAAAATAATGCTGCTAATGTTAGACCAATCAAACCAAGTGAACGAAGTGTAGCTCGCAGATATATTACCCAGCCGATAATTAAACTAATACCAGCCAAACCTAACAAAGGATCAAAATTAGAAAAGTTATTTTTTATCCAATGAAAATATGAATATTCACTGGGGTTATAGGTCAGCATCACCAGCAATAAGGCAAACAAAAATCTTAAAAGAAAACCTTGTACTGTTATTGGTTTCATATTTTTTCCTATGTTTAACTAAAAATAGCGAAACCTACTTCCGTAGGATAACCAACGTACCGGCAATAAGCGCAAGCACACCCATCACCATACTTTCATATTTGAAATTTAAACTTATTACTGAATTCAGCCCGCTCAATACTAACCAAGCACCTAAAAAATACGGCCATAATTTCATTTTTTTATCCTTATAATTTTTCTTAAAATTTCTAATTAATATAGAGAATAAAGGAGATTATCAACAAAGGCGACAACTAGATTCCGGGTCTTCGTTTTACGAAGCCCGGAATGACGGAAAATATATGCAAAAAAAAGCCCCGTCACGAAAGACAGGGCTTTTCTAAAAAGTTCGTAACCTCTATAGAGGCGCCGAACTTTTGCGTCAGAGCAAGGCGTGGAAATGATTTAAGCGCGGAGCGTACACGTAGTACGTGAGCACTCAAATTATTTTCACAACGCCGCTATGGCGTAAAAGGGCAAGCCTCTTACATCATACCGCCCATTCCGCCCATACCACCCATATCAGGCATAGCAGGAGCCGCTGCATCACTAGGAGAATCAGCAACCATTGCTTCTGTCGTAATCATAAGACCTGCAACTGAACCTGCATTTTGTAATGCTGAACGCGTTACTTTAGTTGGATCCAGGATACCCATTTCGATCATATCGCCGTATTCAGCATTACTTGCGTTATAACCAAAGTTGCCTTTACCTTCTGCAACTTTATTTACAACAACAGATGATTCATCACCTGCGTTAGCTACGATTTGGCGCATTGGCTCTTCTAATGCTCGACGTAGGATAGTGATACCGATGTCTTGATCGTGGTTGTCACCTTTTAGTTTAGCTAAAGTGCCTGCTGCACGAATCAATGCAACACCACCACCGGGTACAACACCTTCTTCAACTGCTGCGCGAGTTGCATGTAATGCATCATCAACACGATCTTTCTTTTCTTTCATTTCAACTTCTGTTGCTGCGCCTACTTTAATGACTGCAACACCGCCTGCTAACTTAGCAACACGTTCCTGAAGTTTTTCTTTATCGTAGTCTGAAGATGTTTCTTCTATTTGAGCACGAATTTGAGTAACACGATCTTCGATTTCTTTTGCTGCACCAGCACCATCGATTAAAGTCGTTTCTTCTTTAGTTACAATAACTTTTTTCGCTGAACCTAAATCTTCAACCGTTGCTTTTTCTAATGTTAAACCAACTTCTTCAGAAATTACTGTGCCGCCCGTTAGGATAGCAAGATCTTGTAACATCGCTTTACGACGGTCACCAAAACCTGGTGCTTTAACCGCTGCAACTTTTACGATACCGCGCATGTTGTTGATAACAAGTGTTGCTAATGCTTCACCGTCAACATCTTCAGCAATAATCAATAAAGGCTTACCTGACTTAGCTACACCTTCAAGGATTGGTAATAACTCACGAATGTTTGATATTTTTTTGTCATATAACAAAATGAAAGGAGCTTCCATTTCTGCAGTCATATTTGCCTGGTTATTTACGAAGTAAGGAGAAAGATAACCACGGTCAAACTGCATACCTTCAACAACGTCGAGTTCATTATCAAAACCAGAACCTTCTTCTACAGTGATAACACCTTCTGTCGTAACTTTTTCCATTGCTTCAGCAATGATGTTACCAATTTCACTATCAGCGTTTGCTGAAATCGTACCAACTTGAGCAATAGCATTTTGGTCTGCACATGGTTTTGACATTTTTTTCAGCTCTTCAACAGCCTTTGTAACCGCTTTATCAATACCACGTTTTAAATCCATTGGATTCATACCCGCTGCAACCGCTTTCATACCTTCAGTCAAAATAGACTGTGCCAATACTGTTGCAGTTGTTGTACCGTCACCAGCAGAATCATTCGTTGCTGAAGATACTTCTTTAACCATTTGTGCGCCCATGTTTTCGAATTTATCTTCTAATTCGATTTCTCTCGCAACAGATACACCATCTTTAGTGATGGTTGGTGCACCAAAACTTTTATCTATAACTACGTTACGGCCTTTAGGACCTAAAGTAACTTTTACTGCGTTTGCTAAGACATTAACGCCGGCAAGCATACGCTGACGTGCGTCATCGCTAAATTTAACTTCTTTTGCACTCATTATTTCTTCCTCTTCAATTCTTTGAATTTGTATTAGTCAGGCTTGTTATTAATCAATTACTGCCACGATATCTTCTTCGCGCATAACCAACAGCTCTTCACCGTCAACCTTAATTTCAGTACCAGCAAATTTGCCAAACATTACTTTGTCGCCAACTTTTACGTCTAAAGCGCGAACGCCGTTATCCGTGATTTGGCCATTACCGACAGCAATTATTTCGCCTTGAGCAGGTTTTTCAGTCGCAGAATCTGGAATTACGATGCCACCAGCTGATGTTGTTTCTTCTTCCATACGACGAACGACCACACGGTCATGTAAAGGACGGATCTTCATTTTTGTTTTCTCCTAAGGAAAAATGTAATAAATTCATTATGTTATGCCAGATATATTTTATTAAACTGGCTTATTTTATGTGCTTTTAAGTTAGCACTCGCACTCAAAGAGTGCTAATTATGGTCATATATGGGGGACTGTCAACTGAATTCAAGGGGAGGTAAAAAGATTTGTTTAATATAATAACGGGGCGGTTAATGATGGATTAACCGCCCTTTTTTATTACATACCGACATGATTATTTTTATCTATCAGGCTCTCAAGCGGGATATGTAACCCTTGCCAGAGTTTGCGAATCATATCTAATGATAGTGGACGTTTATGATTAAGGACTTCTGACACACGCCCACTGTGACCAATGTAAGGTTCGAGGTCTTTTCGCTTTAATCCTGTTTGTTCCATACGATAGAGGATCGCTTCAACGGGTGTAGATGGATCAATCTCATGATGTTTTGCTTCATACGCCTCAACTAAGGTGATCAAAATATCCAATTTATCGCCTTCAGGTGTGTCAATTTCTGCACCCCATAAAGCCTCCACTTCAGCCAACGCTAAATCATAATCATGTTCAGTTTTAATGGGTTTTATTTCCATTGTTTTATCCTGTTACTTTAACTCTAGTTTGTCGTACTGCTTATGCGACCCGATAAATTTCACAAACATGGCTTGCCTAGTGTAATCAACATCAACCACCAACCGATACTTATTGCCAGCGATATTAAAAACGACCTTTGACGTATCAATAATGCTTGCTGTGCCAATTTGTGCCTTAATTTCATGAGGTGTTTGCCAAGTCGCTTTAATGGCTTCGCTGTGCCACGCTTTCAAGGGTTGTTCTGCATCCTTATAGAGCGGTTGTTCATAAAACTCCCGCAATGTCCTTTTTGCTATCACTCTCATAATTTATTATAGCACCTCCCATATCGGGAGCAAGCTGATCTATCCTTTTTTTACCTGACCTTTACATTTTTGTAATTTTCCGTGTCTTATTTGTTACAGCGCTATAAATATACTTATTATCGTCAAAACTATTAGAAAATATCAGTTTTATTGGTAATTATAGTGGTTTTCTTAATGGCGACAGTCCTATTTTTTCCTTATAAATCAATGTGTTTAGATATCAGTTTTATTGTCAATCGATAACAAATGTCGACAGTAAATATCTGACAATTTTGCCATGTATAATGAAAATCCGATTAATATTTAAGCCAATTTTAACCTGCATCTTTAACAAACTGGCTCATTCGTTGAATAATCGAGCGCATTTGCTCATCAATATCTAAACCTTTTTCAAAGTTATCCAGCGACTTATCAACGCCGGTTTGTACTACATTCATAAGCACTTTTTCCTGATCTTCCGTCAGCCCCCAGGAGAGAAATGCTGCTTCAAGATCTTGCAACATATCATCCATAATTTGTTGACTGGATTTCTTATGCGCCTTTTGTTCAACTTCAATCGCCTGAAAAGCCTGATGTGAATCTTCAACAACCCTGGCGATTTGTTGCCTTAAATTCAGTGAATCCAGCTTTGCTGCGGCTCCTTCATACAATATTGCCAGGTGATCGCGTAAACGCCCCCGTTTATCATCATCATTCGGCATATTTTTTATCAACGCTGAAACCCCACCAAAATTAAAGATGGCTCGCTTATCTTTTTCAATAATTCTGCCTTTATCTTTAAGGCCGGTAAGTAAATCTGCTTCTAATGGAGGAAGCGGATCAGTGCTGCCAAAATTGACAACTTCATCATCCGTACGTAGTTGTACCGCGTTATTTAACTCATAGGTTGATGTTGACTCAACTAAACGATGCGCAAGATCTTCAACATTATTAATTGCAAAACTATTGCGTAAAAATTCAAGAACAATCCCCTGTTCTCCTGCACTGGTCATGGCAGTCATGGCCGTCTTAAATGCCATGTCCTTGTCATTCGCAACTTCCTCACGACTCTGTTTATTACTTACCGCCAATTTGACCTTTTGTATCAATTCTTTCGGTTGTACCGGTTTAATAAGATAATCACTACCACCCGCATCATATCCAGCCAGCTTTTCTTCTGTCGTCTCATTAGCCGATACGAAAATGACATCAATATCTTTTGTTTCCGGATTTTCTTTCAGACGACGACATGTCTCATAACCATCCATTTCCGGCATCACAACATCTAGCAGAATCACACACGGTTTTGGCTCTTTAGCGGCCAACTCCAACCCCTTTTGCCCACTTGTCGCAGCAAGAATGGCAAACTCATCTTTCAGGTTCTCCATAACAAACTGGATATCTTCCGGTGAGTCATCAATCACTAATATTTTTTTACTTTTATCACTCATAACAAAATAACCCCATATAATTTGGCTTATATATAAAAATCATTACTTCTAATACCGATCAGTTAAGATATTGTAGGTGCGAATTCATTCGCACGCAGAGGTGAAAATGACCATAGAGGTTAATTTTGACACCGCGTTCGAATGAATTCGAACCTACAAAAATAACACACACCCTTAAGTGAACAGCATTATCATTACTCCACCTTTAAGCTTGTTCCTTTTACGCGACCAAATCCTGTTTCAGTCGCTGAATATTTTCTTTTGCAGCATCCATATCAAAATTGTTCATGGCATTTTCAAGCTCAACAAAGTTGGGCTTCAATTTTGTTCCATTGACATAACCTTCAAGTGTTAACAGACAATTCTGAGCTTCTGACAAATCTGTTTCCAGGTAACCTTCCATCTGCCCCAGAAGATTCATTAATGTTTCACTATCCTCAGCTTGTATTGTCGTTTCTACTACGGCACTACTAACCGGCTCTTCTTCCAATACAGCAAGCCCGTTAATCACTTTTTCAAGTTGCAGACGCAAATCATCAAACAGGGACAACGCTTGATTCTTATCACCATCTTTACAGGCCTGTTCTACTTTTGCCGCAACCTGAGAAAGTGCTTGCGCACCAATATTGCCGCCACTGCCTTTTAGTGTATGCGCCAGGTGACTCGCCTCTTCCAGCTCACCATTTTGCAGATAGGTTGAGAGAGCATCGGCACTATTACATTGCTTTTGCCGAAAACCTTTAAGGATCTTTTTATATGACAACCAGTTACCACGCATCCTTTGCAAACCTTCCTCTAGTTCAATGCCCGGTAATTCGGGTAAATCCTCTAAACTGGTCTCAACCGTATTATTGTTGATCTGATCTTCGGGTCGCTCTCCCGATTCAATCCACTGAGATATGGATTGGAAAAGTTCTTCTGGGTTAATGGGTTTGGTCACATGATCGTTCATGCCCGCTTCCAGACTTTTTGCACTATCGCCACTCAGTGCATGAGCCGTCATGGCAATAATTGGAAGTGTTTGAAATTGATTACCTAAAGCACGGATTTCTTTACTTGCTTCGATACCATCCATCACCGGCATCTGAATATCCATTAGGACAATATCGTAAGATTTTTCCTGAACAGCCTGCAAAGCGAGTTTTCCATTTTCCCGAATATCAACTTCAAACCCAACATCCAGCAGAATTTCACTAGCAACTTGTTGGTTGGTTTCGTTGTCTTCGACTAATAACAATTGATGTCCACCAAACCACCAACTATCATTTTTATCCTGATCGTCAAGATCGAAAAACAGATCCACATCATCCACTTCACCCATTAATAACTTCAGACTGTTGTGTAAATCATTTTGCCGAACCGGTTTACTTAACCAGGTATCCACCGTCTTAATTGTCGAACCATTAAAATCTGGCGGGCTAAGTACTATCACACCCATCTTGCTCAAACTCACCTCGTCACGAATGATTTGTGTCAGTTCAACCCCATCTATTCCAGGCATACACATATCAATCAAGGCAAGATCATAAGGTTGACCATCCTTTACCGCAGCATAAAGAAAATCCAAAGCCTCGGCACCGCTGCTCGCCTCTTTGATATGCATTGCCCCCCAATGCACTAGCATCTTTTTAATGACCTGCAGGCTAAACAGGTTGTCATCTACTAACAAAATACGTTGCTTCGGTAACAATTCAGATGTGTGGTGAATAGACAATTCATCACCCAACGCTTCAAGTGGCAAATCAAAACTAAACTCCGCCCCGCCACCAGGTGAACTGGCTACGATTAATTCTCCACCCATCGCTGTTACCAACCTGCCACTGATAGTCAGCCCCAACCCGGTGCCTCCAAATTTGCGCGTTGTTGAGGTATCAGCTTGACTAAAGGCTTTGAATATCGCCTTCTGCTGGATTTCGTCCATACCAATTCCCGTATCAATAACACTGAAGTGTATTGATTCTCCCTGCCTGGCTACATGTAAATATATTTCCCCTTCCTTGGTAAATTTAATGGCATTACTAATCAGGTTTGTTAGTACTTGCCGTAAACGAATCGGGTCGCCCATTATTACTGCTGGTACGTTGGGTTCCACCTCACAAATCAGCTCTAGTTTCTTTTCAAAGGCACTTTTTGCTATCAGGGTTACGGTATCTTCAACCATAGAGATGGGGTAATAGGGGATGTGTTCCAGTTCCATTTTACCCGCTTCCATTTTAGAAAAGTCCAAAATGTCATTGATAACCGTCAATAGCAGTTCACTCGAACCGGTAGCCGTATCCACATACTGTTGTTGCTTGATTTGAAGTTTTGTTTTATCCAGCAAATGCAACATGCCCAATACCCCGTTGAGCGGGGTGCGGATTTCGTGACTCATGTTGGCCAGAAATTCGCTCTTAGCCTTACTGGCAGCATTGGCCTCCTCTACAGCAACTTGTAAATCACTTGTCTGAGTTCTGACCTTGTCTATCAGATTGGTAAACGAGCGAGCCAAAATTCCAATTTCATCCTGTCTGCCAACAGGTAATAAGATATCGCCTTTATCATGCGCAAAGTTCTCAATACCTTCTATTACCTGTTTAAGTGGTCGGACTAACACGCTGGAAAAAATAAAGGACAGAAATATACCCGCTAAAATAAGGACTATTGACCACATCGCTGTCGTGGCGAGCAGCTCAGCTTGAGTGGCAATAATAGCGGCATAACTTTGGGTCAAGCCCACGCTGATATAACGCTCGGAATTTGCTGCTCCAAATAGAATTTTGCCGTAAAC
>JAUVGM010000332.1 GCA_030593785.1 Gammaproteobacteria bacterium
TACATTATTCTCATACTGCTCTCCCTGACGAGATATCTTCTTTTTCTTGACGACGTGCACCACGTTTTGTTTTGTCTAGTACTTTTCCTGCTAACTGACCACAAGCGGCGTCAATATCTTCTCCGCGTGTTTTCCGGGTAGTCGTAAGTAACCCACCCTTTACCACAATATTTCTGAATCGCTCTATAGCTTCTAACGAAGATGTTTTATAACCACTGTTAGGGAAAGGATTAAAAGGAATAAGATTTATTTTGCATGGAAAATCTTTTAATAACTTCACTAATTGTCGCGCATGTTCAGGCTTGTCGTTCACACCATCTAACAAAACATATTCAACTGTGACAATACGCTTTGTTTCACCTGATATGTAACGCTTACATGCAGCAAGTAATTCTTTAATAGGATATTTCCTGTTAATTGGCACAAGTTCATTACGCAACTCATCGTTCGGTGCATGTAATGATAATGCAAGACTGACATCACTTACTTCTTTTAAACGATCTAGAGCGGGGATGACACCGGATGTACTTAATGTCACTCGACGCTTTGACAGGCCATAAGCATTGTCTTCAAGCATAATATTTGTTGCAGCAACAACATTATCAAAATTAAGAAGCGGCTCTCCCATCCCCATTAAAACGATATTTGAAATAACACGTTCATTACGAGGAATACATTTGAGAGCACGATTTGCAATTACAACTTGACCAATAATTTCTGCAGTTGTTAAGTTTCGATTAAACCCCTGTTTTGCTGTTGAGCAAAAACTACATTCCAAAGCACAGCCAACTTGAGAGGATATGCATAACGTACCACGAGAACCTTCTGGTATAAAAACGGTTTCAATACTGTTGCCACTATCGAGACGTAGTAACCATTTAATCGTGCCATCGTCAGAGTGCTGTTCAGTAACAATTTCTGGTAACTTAATTTCAGCTTCAGCAGTTAACTTTTCTCGTAATGACTTGCTAAAATTACTCATGGCATTGAAATCATCAATACCAAACTGATAAATCCATTTTAATAATTGCGCAGCACGAAAAGGCTTCTCGCCTATCTCGGAGAAATAGGTTTTTAATCCTTGCATATCAAAATTCAGCAAGTTCACCTTTTCAGGCATGTGCAATTTAACTTCCATTAGAATTTAATCTTGATTCCAATTAACGTAAGCGTGGGCAAATTTCATCATCTGAAAAGAAAAATGCCATTTCATCTTTTGCTGTATCTGGACCATCTGAACCATGTACTGCATTTTCATCGATAGATTCAGCAAAATCTGCACGAATAGTTCCTGCAGCCGCCTCTTTAGGATTTGTTGCCCCCATTACTTCACGATTTTTTGCAATCGCATCTTCACCTTCTAATATTTGAACCATAACTGGACCAGAAGTCATGAAAGCAACAAGCTCACCATAAAATGGACGCTCTTTGTGTACTGCGTAAAATTCACCGGCTTTTTCTTCACTCAATTGCATCATTTTTGACGCGATAATCTTCAAACCTGCTTTTTCAAAACGGCTATATATTTCACCAATAACATTTTTAGCAACAGCATCAGGTTTAATAATTGAAATGGTACGTTCCAGGGGCATGTATTACTCCGGTAATTTAGATCTTTTAGGTTTTCAAAATAGCATAAACCCGCGGAAATACGCGGGTTTACGTCTCAAAATCTGAGGGGGTAATTTTATCTTCTGGCGAAGTTTCAAGCAATCAAAACTACGTTATTTTTAGGGATATTCACTGTAAAAAGCCTGAAAGTCAGGCTTTTACGTTTTCTAGTCTTTTTCGTCTATCCAGGCCAGCTGAATGGCCTCAAGGATTTTCTCACCTGATTTTTGTGGATCATCGTCAAAATTTTCCAGTTTACAGATCCATTCATGCAAATCAGTAAATCGAACCCATTGAGGATCCACATCAGGGTGAGCTTCATCCAGCTCAATCGCAATGTCTAAACTATCTGTCCATTTTAGAGACATAATAACACCTCCTAATTAGTGATTTTCAGACACCATATTGATGGTATATTTTGGTATTTCTATCACTAGGTCTTTATCACCAACCTGAGCCTGACAACTCAAGCGTGAATCGGGCTCCAGACCCCAGGCTTTATCGAGTAAATCATCTTCTAATTCTGATGATTCTTCGAGTTCATCAAATCCTTCACGTATATAAACGTGACATGTTGTGCATGCGCATGACTTTTCACATGAGTGTTCAATATGAATATCATTATCAAGCATTGCATCGCATATCGTCACACCAGGCTCGACTTCAACTACCGCGCCATTTGGGCAAAGTTCTTCGTGAGGGAGAAAAATTAATTTAGTCATCATTATAGTCTTTCGTTATTTAATTAAAATTCGTCAACATTATGCCCAGCTAAGGCTTTTTTGATGTTGCCATCCATACGACGGGCAACAAATTCTGTTGCTGCATTATCGAGTTCAGCAATTGCATCTTTAATGGCACGCAACTCATTACCTTTGCTGAGTTCTAGTAATTTTTGAGCAGCCAAATCAATTGGTTTACGTTCTTCGGAATTTAACAAATCACCGTCATCTGCTAAAGCTGCTTGCAAAGCTTCTAAAACACGTTCTGCCTCCACTTGCTGTTCACGTAACATACGTGCCGCAACATCATCTTCTGCATGTTCAATCGAATCACGTAACATGGTTTCGATTTCATTATCGGTTAAACCATACGATGGTTTTACTTCGATACCACTTTCGACTCCTGTCGTTTCTTCACGCGCAGAAATGGATAACAAGCCATCTGCATCAACCTGAAAAGTAACCCGAATACGTGCGGCACCTGCTACCATTGCCGGAATTTCATGTAAGGTAAAGCGGCCAAGTGAACGACAGTCACTCACTAATTCTCGTTCACCTTGTAAAGC
>JAUVGM010000195.1 GCA_030593785.1 Gammaproteobacteria bacterium
TTTTATTATCGAGCTGGAGTTTTCTTTCCAGATGTTTTTAATTATCTGACTTCTAAGCGAGTCATTTAATCTTAATTCGTTGTTTCTATTGCGATAAGTATGCCATGACGAGACACTGACATAAAGGTAATGAAAAGCAACTAAGTTTCATTAAAGCAAAGAAAGAAGGGAAATTAAATATATATTTATCAGTAAGTTAAGTGCAGGTTTAATAATCTAACACTGCTGTAAAAGTCTTAAAACAGAGGAAATAAACTAAGAATAAATAATGTTTAATGCATATCACTCATTATTAATTGCAATTTGCAAGGTATCAATGAGTGGCGTAACGTATCTTGTGAAGCAACGCAGGTTTAATCCTTACCAAAAACAAGGTTAATAGAATAAAAGCATATATAATAGGTTCTCGTAAATCTACCTTCACCAATAATATGAAATGCAGTACACCAAGAATCGCGATAACGTAAACCAATTTATGTAGTGACTTCCAGCGCTTACCTAAACGCTTCATCATTTTTTTTGTTGAGGTTAAGGCAAGAGGTAACAATAAAGTAAACGCTAACATGCCAAAAGTAATGTAGGGACGTTTGATGATATCAGTCACGATCTCATCCCAATCGAAAAAATGATCCAGCCAAAGGTAAGTCAATAAATGTACGCAAACATGAAAGAAGACAAACAAGCCAAACATGCGACGCAAACGTAATGGCCAGGCTGACCCCGTTAATTGACGTAACGGCGTCATAGCAAGTGTCAGCAGTAAAAACCGAAGTGTCCATTCACCGCTGCTGCGTGTCAGTACCTCAAACGGGTTGGCCCCAAGTTCATCCAAATAAAAATTTCTGAACAGTAAAGTTAACGGCACTAAACAAAGAATAAAGATTAGGGGTTTTATTAATTTCGACATCATTAAAAAATACTTAGAAGTGTTTTTTGAGATCCATTCCAGTATAAAGAGAAGCAACTTGCTCTGCATAACCGTTGAATGATAAAGTTTTCCGTTTTAGAAAATCACCAATACGTCTTTCTTTTCTTTGACTCCAACGTGGATGATCAACATCAGGATTAACATTTGAGTAAAAACCATATTCATTCGGGGCAACTTTAGTCCAGCTACTTACGGGCTCTTTTTCAGTAAAAGTGATTTTTACAATCGATTTAATACTTTTAAATCCATATTTCCACGGTACAACTAATCGCAAAGGAGCACCATTTTGTTTTGGAAGTACTTCACCATAAAGTCCAACGGCGATTAATGTTAAAGGGTTCATCGCTTCATCCATACGCAAACCCTCAATATAAGGCCAGGGCAACACATTTCTTTTTTGTCCCATCATTTCAGAAGGCCGTTCTAATGTTTCGAACTGAACATATTTTGCTTTAGACGTCGGCTTCGCCTGTTTGATTAAATTGGCAAGAGGAAAACCAATCCACGGAATAACCATTGACCATCTTTCAACACACCGCAGACGATAGATGCGTTCTTCTAAAGGGTTCTGCTTAAGAATATCCTCAAGATGTAATGTTCCAGCCTTCTCAACTTCACCAGCAATTTGTACAGACCAGGGATTCGTTGTTAAAGCTTGAGCATTTTTTGCAGGAGAATATTTATCCGTTCCGAATTCATAATAGTTATTGTAATTAGTTATTTTATCAAATGATGTCAGTTCTTCTTTTCTATCAAACATCTTATCTTCGGTAAATTTTAAAGTCTTTCCTCCATAGCCAGCAACAGAGGTTTGAGGGGATAAAAGTGTAGCGGCTGCGGTTAAACCGATAGAAGATGTCATAAATTTTCGTCTATCCAGATAAATAGCCTGATCGGTAATCTCTGAAGAAGGAATATCTTGTGGTTTTTTAATTAACATATAAGGCCCTCAATGCCAGAAATAATTAACACCCATGTGCAAATTCAGACTACCCAGTATCCATTTAGTTCATTCTGGATAAATAGAAATAAAATAAGCATTTATGGCAGTAATATCGTCAATCAAAACAATATATTGATCAAAATTCAGGTATATTATTCGCATGAATGAAAAAATACATAATTCAAATTTACATCAGGAATCCAATGCCAGCGGGGAAAAACGCACCTTTGAAATCTATAACAATAAATTTATTAAAGTCATAACCAACAACATTATAAAAAATACTAGCTACCATTTAAATTTAAGCATGCTTGCTCCCTGGCCAGTGCGTCATAGAAATATTTCATGGCAATGGTTATCTGCCGTAATATATTTTTCTTTAACCACCTTAGCATATACCGCCTACCTGTTATATTTTCAGGAAAGCAGTAAACTGGAAAGGTTATTACCCTTCATTATTGTTTTTTTATTATTAAGTCTTGGCTCATTCTTAATGTTTTTATACCAGTCGCCAAATGTTATCGAGTTTAAAACGCGCTATGGCAACTGTGTGGTATTAAGTTTGCTATACAACAAACCAGATAAAAATGAATTTAAAAAATTTATTGACGAAATAAAATTACGCAGTTTAACAGCCAGTCAGGCAGTAAAAATTGATAAAAAACAAATGCTGGATATTGAAATGAATGAACTTAGACGTCTGAGAAATGAAGGTATTATTTCGCAACATCATTACGCAGATGCTAAGGCGCGGATTATACAAATCAGGTTATAGATAACAAAAGGCATCAGAGTAAAGTCTCTCTCGTGGGTACCTGAGTCACTCTACTTTATTAATAACGAGTCTGAATTTTAGTTAAAAGCAGGCAACGAAGTATAAAACTTTAAATAAAAGTGACTCCGGCACCTACTCTTAATCTACGTCCATGTAGGCGTCGCAATGACCAAATTTCTACGCAACAGATGCTTTCTTCTGTGATTTAGTAAAAACCAGACCATCACTACCTGCATCAACGTGAATAACATCTCCGGCTACAAACTTCCCTGACAGAATGTCTTGTGCCAATGGGTTTTCTACCTGTTGTTGAATTGCTCGTTTTAATGGTCTTGCACCGTAGACGGGATCGAACCCTGCTTCACCCAGTTTATCTAACGCAGCTTCGGTTAACTCAATACCAATTTGTCTATCGGCTAAACGAGCATGCAAGTATTCAAATTGAATATTGGCAATAGAACGAATCTCATTTTGACCTAATGGATGGAAAACAACAACTTCATCAATACGGTTTATAAATTCAGGTCTAAAATGTTCACCCACTGTTTCCATAACCACTTTTTTCATTTCAGCGTAGTGATCATCTTGCCCGGTACTATCAGGCGCGGTGTTCCTAGATGAGATCTCCTGTATTTGTTGAGAACCTAAATTCGAAGTCATTACGATAACACAGTTACGAAAATCAACAGTACGTCCTTTACCATCGGTTAATCGACCATCATCTAAAACTTGCAGTAAAATATTAAAAACATCGGGATGTGCTTTCTCAATTTCATCTAATAAGATTATTGAATAAGGTTTACGTCTAACCGCTTCGGTTAAATATCCGCCTTCTTCATAACCGACATAACCCGGAGGTGCACCGATTAATCTGGCAACAGAATGTTTCTCCATAAACTCAGACATATCAATACGAACCATGGCATCTTCAGTATCAAATAAAAATTCTGCTAATGCTTTTGTTAACTCTGTTTTACCTACACCAGTCGGCCCGAGGAATAAAAAGGAACCATTAGGGCGCGCGGGATCAGAAAGACCGGCGCGTGAACGGCGGATTGCATCCGACACGGCTTGTACTGCTTCAGTTTGACCAATGACACGTTTGTGTAAAACCTCTTCCATTTGTAAAAGTTTTTCACGTTCACCTTCAAGCATTTTTGTAACAGGGATCCCTGTCCATTTTGAAACAACCTCTGCAATTTCTTCTTCTGTTACAGAATTACGTAACAAGGTTGTTTCTTGCATTTCAACTTGAGATGCCATGTCTAATTGCTTCTCTAAGTCTGGAATTTTTCCATACTGTAACTCTGACATTCGAGCTAGATCACTCGCTCGTCTCGCAGTTTCCAGTTCCTGACGAGCGCGTTCAAGTTCTTCTTTAATATGTTGAGTTCCCTGAACAGCGGCTTTTTCAGATTTCCATATTTCATCCAGCTCACTGAATTCTCTTTCTAACACATCTATTTCAGATTGAAGATTTTTTAATCGCGCCTTAGATGCATCATCCGTTTCTTTCTTTAATGCTTCACGTTCAATTTTAAGTTGAATGAGTTTACGTTCCATTTTATCCATTGATTCCGGTTTAGAATCAATTTCCATACGAATACGACTGGCCGATTCATCTATTAAGTCAATTGCTTTATCCGGTAGTTGACGATCAGTAATGTAACGATGCGATAAAGTTGCTGCGGCAACAATAGCGGGATCAGTAATATCTACACCATGATGTACTTCGTACTTTTCTTTTAAACCTCGCAAAATTGCGATGGTATCTTCAACCGTAGGTTCTTCAACCAACACCTTTTGGAAACGTCGTTCTAAAGCCGCATCTTTTTCAATATACTGACGGTATTCATCAAGTGTGGTCGCACCCACGCAATGCAATTCACCACGCGCTAACGCGGGCTTCAACATATTACCTGCATCCATCGCACCATCGGCTTTGCCTGCACCTACCATAGTGTGTAACTCATCAATGAATAAAATAATTTGTCCTTCCTGTTTTGACAAATCACTCAATACCGCCTTTAAACGTTCTTCAAATTCACCACGGAACTTTGCACCAGCAATTAACGCGCCCATATCAAGTGATAAAACCCGTTTACCTTTTAGGCCTTCGGGAACTTCACCATTAATAATACGTTGCGCTAAACCTTCAACAATAGCGGTTTTACCTACACCCGGCTCACCGATGATAACTGGATTGTTTTTAGTGCGACGTTGTAATACTTGAATGATACGGCGAATTTCATCATCACGACCAATAACAGGATCAAGCTTTCCCTGCTCCGCGCGCTCGGTTAAATCTATGGTATATTTTTCAAGTGCCTGACGCTGCTCTTCAGCATTCGGGTCATTTACCGATTGGCCACCACGAATATTTTCAATTGTTTTTTCCAGAGCGGCTTTATTTGAACCCGCCTTACGCATGAGGTCACCTAATGTGCCTTTATCATCAATCGCTGCCAGTACAAATAACTCACTTGAAATAAATTGATCTTTGCGTTGTTGCGCAAGTTTATCGGTAAGATTTAATAATC
>JAUVGM010000254.1 GCA_030593785.1 Gammaproteobacteria bacterium
CAGATCAATGTTGATCCGAAACAACTGGTGCGCTATCAAATTCCACTCAGTCAGGTCATTAGGGAAATCAAAAACAACCATATCCGACAACCTGCTGGCCATATTGAAGTTAAAGACGAACCCAGTGTCACTATTAACGCTCAACTCGATACTGTCGAGAAACTTAATCAACTTTATATTCAAGCTGGCTTCCAGGGTGAAGCCATCGACCTGCAATCTATCGCAGAAGTCAGAACTGATTTCAGACGTGAGAAACGCATTACTAAAGTGAATGGGCATGAAGCGATCATGTTCAACGTGGTGAAAAATGGCTCTTATGGAATTCTTGAATCACTAGAGTCCGTTAAAAAAGTGGTGGATGATTTCACCAGTAACAACTTACTCCATTCTGACATTCAGTTAGTTGTTCTCGATGATGAATCTTTTGAAGTCAGGAACCGCCTGAGTATCATTTCCACTAATGGTGCGATTGGTTTTGTTCTTATCCTACTCACACTATTTTTATTTCTTAACAAACGTGCAGGTATCTGGGTCGCTTTAGGTATCCCCTTTACTGTTTGCTTAACACTTATTTTCACCATGACCATGGGCTATACCATTAACAATGTCACACTGGCAGCAGTAATTATAGTGATGGGTATCGTCGTTGATGATGCCATTGTAGTGGCTGAGAATATTGGTCGTTTTCAATCACAAGGATATAGTTCGCAAGATGCCGCGGTGAAAGGAACCGCCCAGGTATTTATGCCAGTAGTTGCCAGTATTGTTACGACGTGTGTTGCTTTCATTCCTCTATTTTATTTCTCGGGACGCTTTGGAGCTTTTGTTAGTTTTATTCCACCCATTGTTTTTCTTATGTTGTTTGCCAGCTTGTTAGAGTCTCTGGTGATCTTACCCGGTCATTTACATATTCAGGTTCCGCTTTTATTACAACGTAAACAAGGGACAGGAAAAGTTAAACCTCATTGGTTTGATAGTATCGAAGAACGTTACAGTCAGCTATTAGTACGCTTGTTAAATTATAAGTACATTATTTTTGCCCTCTTTATCTCATTACTGCTTGGTTCTATTTTTATAGCAAAACAGACCATGAGTTTTGTATTGTTCCCTCACTCAGAAACACGTGAAATTGTTTTACATGGCAAAGCCGATAAAAAATCTAACCGCTATGAAACTGCAATGATCAGCAAGGAAATTGAAAAACTGATTACACCATACATAGGTAAAGAAGTGATCGGCTTTCGTACTGAAATTGCGCGTAGCCGTCACGGTGGTGTCGCTAAAGAAAACAGTTTCCGCATGATTATCGAAATAGTACCTAAAGAAGAACGTGAAAGGTCTGCTGATGACCTGGTCAGTCTATGGAAACCACAGGCTGATAAAGTAAAAGGATTAAAAAAACTTATTATTCAAAAGAGTCGTTACGGGCAATCATCCGGTAGTGCAATCAATGTACTCATCCAGGAAAATGATGATGCACTACGCAATAAAGCTGCTGAAGCCGTATTGGCCGCCATGAAGAAACATCCGGATTTAAAAAATGCTGAAATTGATCAGCCTTTAATGTTGCCTGAATATAAAGTAGATATGCAACGTGAGAAAATTAAACGTTTATCCATCAGTCCGGTAGATATTGCCACCACCTTCCGTGCTTCACTTGAAGGTAATATTCTCTATGAATTACCCAAAGGTAACGAGCATGTCGATGTGCGATTATCGGTAATTGAAAGTGCTAAAAAAGATATTGATACTATTCTTGAAATCCCTGTAGAGAACCAAAGCAATTACCTTGCTCCGTTAGGAGATTTAGTTATCATCAACAAAGTATTATCTCCAACATCAATTAACCGACGAGATACCCGACGTGCAACAGATGTTTATGCAGACTTAAAAAAAGATAGTCTGAAAACACCATTACAAATTGCAGTGGATTTAGAGAACACTGTCTTCAAAGATATTATTAGCAAACAACCCTCTACCAGTCTTAACTTTGATGGCGAAGTTGCAGATACGCGTGATTCAAGAAATGATCTGCGTAATGCAATTGTTATGGTCATATTTTTGATATTCGCTATCCTTGTTATTCTCTTTAATTCAATTACACGAGCATTAATGATCATCTTCGCCATTCCTTTTGGAATGGTCGGTGTTATCCTTGCTTTCTGGTTACATGGTCATACCTTATTTGGTTTTTTCGCAGCCATTGGCGCACTGGGTATGGCTGGTGTGGTTATTAATGATGCAATTATTATGCTGACTAAACTCGATCACGAATATGATTTACAAATGGATAATGCTGGAAATAAAGTAAATGAACGAATTTCTTGCATCGCATCAACACGCCTCAAGGCAGTGATACTCACTACCCTAACAACTGTTGTTGGTGTTTTGCCCACAGCGTATGGTATTGCAGGTTATGATTCGATGCTCGCTGAAATGATGCTTGCTATGGCCTGGGGCTTGTTGTTTGGCTCAGCCATTACCTTATTATTAATACCTTGCATGTATAGTTTTATTCAGGACATGCAACAACGTTTCCATACAGTAATTAAATAACCAGATCACTCTATGAAATCAATATTCAAAAATACATTTACCAGCTTATTGTTTATTACAATCAGTCTTGCTGTGTCACCTATATCTGCTAAAACGAAATCAGCAACATTATCCCTTAAAGAATTTATTCAACAAGCCACAAAAAATGACACTACCTTCGAAACCATTCTGATTGACCAGTTAACACTCAAACACCGCCGCATTACTTTATTACCTGATAGTGATGTCATTATGGATGTTAAATATCAGCACAACTTTTATCTAAACCAAAATACTGATAAAGCAGAAGCGACCCTGTCGCTTAGTAAACTGTTTCCTTATAACGGTACCCAGCTATCCCTGTCATACAATAAAGCTGCTTCAGGATTAACCACAACCGACAGTTCCAGTCTGCAATTTTTAATCTCCCAACCCATTGCACAAAATGCATTTGGTAAAGGCACTTATTTACAAGATCAAATTATTGGTATTGAGAATGATATTAGTCGATACCAAATTGTAGAGGCATATGAAGATTACCTGGCCAGCCTCACTGTCGCGTATTACAACTGGTATTCTGCTTATGAAAACTTAAAAGTTGGTCAGTCATCGTATCAATCCAGTCAGAAATTAATGGCCAATATTCAAAGTCGCCGACGTCAGAAGATTGCCCTGCCTATCGATGTTAATAAAATGCAGTTATTGCTTATTGGTAAAAAAGAAAACTTAATCGTTTTGCAAGAAGTTTATGACAACTATAGCAACCTTATTTTAAAATCTATTCGACATAAAAATAATACCCCTTTTATTCCTGTAACACCTGGACGACCAACTGAAAACATTCAATACGAGGAAGATTATAACAATTTCACTCAAAGTAGCCGCACCTACAAAGTACTAAACATGCTAGAACAACAAGGCACCTTGCAGGTTAAAAAAGCGGCAGATGATCTTTTACCCTCAACTAATCTATTACTTGGTTATCAACTTGATGGGAAGGATTGGGGAATACAAAATCAGGAACGCAGTTACTTTGCTGGTATATCGGTTCAATGGCCTATTGGACGTAGTGTTGATAAGGCGAAACAGAGTATCGCAAAAATAGAACACAAAAAAACGATGCTCTCTAACCAGAACAAATATGAAGATTTACATACTAATTTAAAAAATATTTATTTACAGATCCAACGCGAACAAAAACTAATTTCTCTAGCAAAGACAAAAACAAAACTTTCTGAATCAATTCTTAAAGATGAGGCGAAGAATTATTCCTTTGGTAAAGTTACACTGAATGACTATATCGCTGCCGTAAATCTCGTTGATGAAAATCGTTTTAGTTTTACTGATCATAGCGTACAGCTGAATAAATTACTGGTTGAATGGTTACGTCTAACTGATCAACTGGTAAATGAAAGTGTATTAGAAGGTAAGAACTAGTTCGAAACGACTCCCCGACAATTCGGATACTGTGAACATCCCCAAAAAGTATTTCCGGCATTTTTTCCTTTTTTCGCTGTTCTCAAGATCATTTGTTGACTACAAATTGGGCAAAGCGGTTCAAGTTCCGGCATTT
>JAUVGM010000220.1 GCA_030593785.1 Gammaproteobacteria bacterium
CAAGAAAACGGGCAAGAAAGTACCTGCTCATTTCATTCAAACTGTTAGTGGTAAACACAACGGTAAAGAAGTGATTCTTTGTGAATGGGGCGGTGCAGTTTCTAAAAACCCTTATTTATCATTCCAATTCGCAGGCGCTAACAAAGGCGATACTGTGGACTTAACATGGTCTGATAACAAAGGCGGTTCTGAATCTGCAAGTACTAAGGTTCGTTAAGACCTCTCTCTTAAATTTAAGAGATACCCGTATAAAGGCGAAGTGTAAACACTTCGCCTTTTTTATTTCATTTTTGTTCTCTCTATCAAGTACAATGCTTATCTTATATTGTTAGCCTGATAAGTAATAATTTATCTCTGTGGAAAAAACTATTCCGCGTTCGAATAAATTCGAACCTACAATAGTCAACAATACATTTACAAAATATAACTTTTTGGATAAAGCGTAATGAATGAATCTGAATTTAATGACATCGTTGACGATATCTTCGTTGAGATGGAAGATGCTGTTGAAGAAGCCTGTGATGAAACAGGTGCTGATATCGACTATGAAACTTCATCTGGAATTCTCACATTAACTTTTGAAAATAGCACTCAAATAATTGTTAATCGACAAACACCTTTAAAACAAATTTGGCTTGCGACACGTCAAGGTGGTTTTCATTTTGATTTTGATAGCGAAAGTGAAACATGGGTTTGTAATGGTAAAGAACTTTTCTCTGCTCTGTCTGAATATTGCAGTGACCAGGCAGGCCAAGCGATAAAATTGGAAGCACCTTAATGTCGACTCTTTTACCTTGTGTTGAAATTGGTCCAGAAGACTGTGCACACAGCATTATATGGTTGCATGGTTTAGGCGCTGACGGTCACGACTTTGAACCTGTTGTGAATGAGTTAAATCTGAATCAAGCGGTGCGTTTTATATTTCCACACGCACCTACGATGCCTGTTACTGTTAATAATGGCTTAAGCATGCCCGCATGGTATGACATCAAATCTGCACAAATAGATAGCCAGCAAGATGCAACAGGCATTCAGAAATCACAAAAATTGATTCTTGATTTAATCGAACGAGAAATCGAACGTGGCGTAGAGAGCAAAAATATTATTCTTGCAGGATTTTCACAGGGTGGCGCTATCGCGTTACATACTGGGCTACGTTACGAAAAACCGCTTGCAGGAATAATGGGTTTGTCGACCTACTTACCTTTAATTGATTCAGTAGAAAACGAAATTAGTGATGCTAATCGCGCCACTCCTATTTTGTTAGCACATGGGGCGCATGATCCTATCGTGCCATTCAATTTAGCCGAAAAAACAAATGAACTATTAAATCAACTCGACTACCAATCTGAGCTGCATTCGTACGTAATGGAACACAGTGTTTGCCCTGAAGAAATTAATCAAATTTCAGATTGGATCAACCAGCGATTTAATTAACTATTATTGAAGGTACCGTCATTCCCGAGTTCAGGTATTTACTCTTTTTGCCAGACTAAAAGTCGATTATTTGCGGGCATTTCAACATCATCTATTAATTGTAAGCCCGCAGCTTTTGCCAGTTTTTGTAATGCTTCAAAATCACGCACCCCACTCTCCGGATCACGCTGCTTTAACCAAACATCAAACTGCGCATTACTTTGACTGGTAAAATCCCCGTTATAATTGAAGGGGCCGTACAAGCAAAAGACACCATCCCGATTTAATACCCGCCCTATTCCAGCAAACATTTTTTCAACACTCGGCCACCCCATAATATGCACCGTATTTGCGCTGAAAACAGCACCTGTTTGCTGTACCAGCCACTCAGTTTGATCCACATCGAGCAAAAGAGGACCTTGCGTATTAGCAAGTCCAGCATCTTGCAGCCACATGCTAATACCAGCATGGTACTGAGCCAGATCACTGGCTATCCATGTTAAGTGTGGAAACTGCTCGGCAAAATAGACAGCATGTTGCCCGGTGCCACTGCCTATTTCCAGCACTGTTTTAATATCGTGGAAAAACTCATTTAACACAGCATAAATAGGGATTTTATTTTGTTCACTGGATTCAACAAATGGCTTCATTTAACTTCCTTTATTAATCCTATATTAGAGTTTGTTGATATAGGTCAATGTTATTTTTTCTCTCTCTTTTATAGTACAGTCTGGTATATAACCGTTCATTTATCGCAGGATATGGCCTTGTCACTAAAATCTCACATTCTACTTAGCGCAGTTTTTCTATTAGCCAGCACCTCTTTGCAGGCTAAACTAAATGGCGAACAATTGTATTCAAACCACTGCTCTGCCTGCCATGGCGCAAATGGCGATGGTGGTGTTGGCGTTCCGTTAGCCTTACCTGATTTTCAATACGGAGTGACAAATGATTATTTAACAAAAACAATCCGCTTGGGACGACCAGGACGAATTATGCCCGCTTTTACCAAGCTCAGTAATAAAGAAATTAAAGCGATCGTAAAACATATTCGAACCTGGGCGCCGGGTAAACCGTTTAAATATTCAAATAAAAAAATAAACGGGAATATAAAACACGGCAAAGAAATCTACGCAAAAAGTTGCGCCGCTTGTCATGGTGCAACCGGTCAGGGTGGGAAAGGAACAGGTGTTACTTTTTCTCGCCCACGTGACTTACCCGTCATCGCACCGGCATTAAATAACCCGGGCTTTCTTGCTTCGGCTCCTGATCTCATGATTAAAACCGTGTTAATGAATGGCCGAGAAGGCACACCGATGCTTTCTTTTTTAAAACAGGGATTGTCTGAAAAAGACATTGACGATGTCGTTTCCTACGTTCGATCTTTTGAAAAAAATTCTGCTGTTAAAAAAATAAAAGAAAAACATTTACCTTACCTGTCATATGAATCTCCCAATTCTATGGAAGAAACCATTGCAAACGTAAAAAAAGCTGCAATTGGTAAGAACTTTCGCATTATTCGAGAACAATATCTTAACGAAGGTTTGGTGAAAGAAGGAAAAGAAAATAAAAAGCAGATGATGGTTTATTTCTGTAACTTTGATTTTCTTAATCGCGCCTTAGCCCTTGATCCCCGTGTAGGTTTATTTTTGCCTTGCCGGTTAACGATTACAGAAGAAAATGGAAAAGTGACCGTTTCATCGATTAACCCATTATATATGAGTAGCTTTTTTAACAATGAAGAGCTCGATAAATTATGTCAGGAAATGCATGATGTTTATACTGACATGATAGAGGAGTCAACATTTTGAAATATAATAATCTGACAAAAGTTTTAATCAGTCTTACTCTATTCTTATTTATATCTACAAGTCAGGCTGAACAGTTACTTATGGCGAGAACGAACCAGGGCTTCCCCGAAGCAATGCTTAAGTTACAGGAAACATTAAGTGAATTTAAATACAGCGTGAGCCGTGTGCAACGTATTGATATAGGCTTAACTGCAAGTGGCTACCAAACAGATAAATATCGTATAGTCTTCTTTGGTACCGAAAAAGAAATCGCATACCTCAGTAAAAAGTATCCTCATCTTCTACCATACATCCCCTGGAAGATTGCCATTTTTGCTGAACAGCAAGATACCCTGTTGGTATCGGCAAACCCAATGCAGCTTTCAGATAAAAAATTTCCTGGCGCAGATAGATATTTAATGAAGTGGAAAAAAGATATAGAAAAGATATTTCAAATATTACGTGAAAGCGAATAAGTTTATAGCTGCGCTACAGCTTTCTTAAGGTTATCTTCTATTTGTCGTTTATAGTATAGGTAACGGCTGCTTTGTAAGCTGTTTACACTCATATTTATAATAGCAGGCGATAAATCAATATCGGTCACATAGATATCATATTTTTCACCGCTAGCACGACTTTGTAAAACTTTTCGTACAACTTCAATATAAAGCCTTGAACCATATTCAAGGCTTGAAAACTCTTCGTTCTCGTAAAACAATGTAAATATTGGTTTGTCATCAATTAAATCGACAATGACTTGCAAGCTAACATACTGACTTGTTCGCATATATTTATTTACCGCTTGCTCACTTAACACTTTTTTACCATTACGATCACGTCGAATCATATAAAACTTTACATCATCAACACGTATCGCTGTATTTTGTGTGCTTTGTTGTGCAACAAAACGCATACGATTATGAATAGATTCAAAGAACCTGGAGTAATGTCGCATTAAGGTCGTCACGTCATAAAAAATATCTTCCTGATACGATAATGTACCTTTTTCATCCAACACATAAACATCGGCACCTTCTTTTTTTAGTTCATAAAAACATTGAACGCAACCGGGTTTGTTTTCATTATAAATAACAGGTAACACATGATTTTCCAGTGTTTCTTTATCGAAGGTCCATTGTGAATATGTTTCCTGTGGTATGGATAAATATTTTATTAACTCTTTTTGTGATTCTACTTTATGATATTTCAGGTTATCTTCATCGAGACTTAAAATATAATATTCCCATTCTACGCCAAGCACGAAACGTGTTACTGAGGCATACCTGGTTGAATAAAAACATTCATAAACCGCATTAAATAATTGCTCAACCCGTTTTGATATAGATATTCCCCGATAAGATGAGAAACTACTGGCATTAATGGATGGGGGGCGCCGGCCTTTTGAA
>JAUVGM010000299.1 GCA_030593785.1 Gammaproteobacteria bacterium
CAGGGTGTTTTAGCCAGGTACTTTTAAATTTTTCAGATACTTTTTTCTGAATTATTTTGGGGCTTGTGATCATAGGATCTAAATCAGCACTAACAGTTTCAGTTCTAACACCATTTATATGCTTGAACTCCAGTGGTCCCTGGCCATGAGATAATGATAATAAATCACTCAAGTTCATTACCTGGCCACGATTGTTTTTAACCGGAATTTTGAATAGCATATCCTGATTGTTACGGTATTTAGGGTCGACAATAACGCGGTATTCAATTGTTTCTTCAACACTTGTCGTTGAGCTTACTATCATGCCATCGTAAGTTACACGTAATGCATCTGCGACGTCCTTAACTTTTAAACCAACTTCAGCTAATTTTTTATAATCAATATTTACTATAAGTTGATCCTTGCCTGGTTTGTTATCTGTTTCAACATCAACAATCCCAGGTAATGTGCTTATAAAACTTTTGATTTCTGTTGCCGTTTTTTCTCTCAAAGCATCATTATTTGCGCCAATACGAATTTCTGCAGGTTTGCCTATGGCTGGGCCTACACGTTTTTTCTCGAAAATTAAAATTTCATCTTTGTTAGTCGGCACGGCTTTTCTTACTGACTCGATAATGTCATCCGCACTTCGAGAACGATTGGCTTCACCAGTCAGGAAAACACTAATTATTCCCCAGTGGCTGTGATCTCCACGGTTTTGAGATAATGTTGTTGATAAGGTACCAACACGTGTGGAATAAGACTCGAGTTCACTTTTCGGTAATTTACTAATTTGATATTCAAGTTCTGTTAAACGCTTTTCTGTTGCTTCGAGTGATGCACCATGTTGCATTTCCAGTTTTAAATAAAAACGTTCCACACCATCTTGTGGGAAAATTTGAAATTTCATTGAGCTTTTAGCAAGAAAAACGCTCGATAAAAGTATCATTATCATGGTTAATAAAACAAGGTAACGACGATGAAGAAGCTTTTCGAGTAAATTTTGATAGAAGTTTTCCGTTTTTAATATCCACTCGGGTTTGCTTTTAGTTTTTAAGTTTTTCCCTGAGGTCAAATGATGCGGAAGTAAAAAGAAACATTCAAACAAGCTAACCATTAGAGCGACAATTACAACAGCAGGAATTGCCCAGGCAAATTTTCCTGGCATGCCACCAATGTAAAACATAGGACTAAATGCAAGTATGGTCGTTATACTGGCAACAGAAACAGGACGCCACATTGCTCTTGCACCTTTTAGAGCCGCTTCTTTAGGCGACAATCCTTGTTCCTGATAGAGTGTAACTTTTTCAGCGACCACAATGGCATCATCAACCAGTAAACCTAATACCAGAACAAAACCTGCGAGTGAAATTGCATTAATACTGACCCCAAAGTAGGGAAGTATAATAAAGCTACCCAACAGAGCGAAAGGTACACTCATTGCCGTCCAGAAAGCAGCCTGACGGCTTAATGCCAGCATGAGAATAATTGTTACCAGGGTAAAACCAAGTATGGCATTGCCACCAAGAACCTGAAGTCGCAAACGTGTTTTTGTTGATTGATCGTTTGAATAAGAGAAGCCAACACCTTCGGGTAAGGTTTTATTGGCTATATGTTCCTTAACTCTTTCCAGGGTTTTTATTATATCTGCATTTTTATTTTTACGAATAACCAGATTCATACCTGGTTTACCTTCATTTCGAACAATAAAGTTTTCGTCTTTTTCACGTAGAATAACATTTGCAATATCTTTAATTTTAACGACTTGTCCTGAAATGTTTGCGCGTAAAATAACGTCTTCCACTTCTTTTGCATTATTGAATTTATTTAAACTGATCACAGTTTGTTCATTCATATAGGACTCAAGAGTACCGCCAGTTGTACGTAAATTACGCGACTGAATGGCTGCAAGAACTTCAGATAAACTAATACGTAATTTTTGAGCTTTAACAGGATCAATCTCAATATGGATCTCTCGATCAAAATAACCAATTTTATCAACACCCGAAACACCAGGTAGAGATTCGATAGAACGTTCAAGGATAGGTAGAATATTTCTTAATATGCTATGTTCACCAAATAAGTTTATTGAAATAATGGGAGTGTCAGCTGTTGAAATAACGTCAACAACAGGAAGTTCATCAAGGTCGAGAGGTAAATCACGTGTTTGATCGACGGCTTGTTTGATATCATTTACGATAATAGTTAGTGCCCTGAGATTAGCATCTTCATCTGCCTGAATAATAATGGATGAAAAGTTTTCTCTCGATGTTGATGTAACTTCATATAAACTATTAACTTCACGAAGTTCTTCTTCCAGCTTTGTTGTTACATTTAGCTCAACGTCTTCAGCAGATGCACCACGATAGATGGTATTTACAGTTATTTTGTTAAGATCAACGGCAGGAAAGCCTTCTTTTTGAATTGTAAACATTTGATTGAGACCAAATACTATTACAGCTAGAAATATTAACTTAACTAACATTGAGCGTTGCAGGAAATACTCGATAAGACTATTCATGATTATTGCTCTCCTGCAACTGTATTGATGGCGCTGCTGTAAACTTCAAGATTTTTATCAAGTAATTCACCAATTTTTAACTGAAGTGTTAATTGTTGGGTGAATAATCGCTCACGATTCAATCTGCTTTCCAAATGTGATGTTTGGTCCCTCAGTAACTCAAAGAGGTCTAATTTACCAATCCTGTATAAACGCTGTTCTTTTTTAAGTTTCTTTTTCCCCAGACTTATTTTACGGTCAGTGGACTGTATTGCAATTTTTAATTGTGATGATTGTATTTCTAAATTTGCAAGGGCTGCTTTCGCATCAATTAAGCGTTGTTGAGTATCAGATTCGATTTGTCGTTTTTTAGCAAGTTGTGACTGATAGTTACCACTGGCTTGTTGATTTCCTAATGTGTATTTATATTCCAACATGATTGAATAGTCATCTTTATTGAAGCTGGAATCATGTGCATCACTTAAGCTGCTATCAATGCCGTGACGAGTGTATCCGACGCTTAAATTCAGATCGGATGATCTGGCATTATCTTTGGCGTCTAAAAGTATGTCTTGTTGTTTTTGCAGTGCTTCAAGAATATCTTTTAGACGCGATGAGGTTGCTAAATAATTATCTTCTCTTATTGTGTTTTGTGCAGCGGATAATAATTTTGAATTCTTAGGATTAACCGGGCTCAGTGTAGAGCCGGATTCCTTTGAATTCATTTGATGTTGAATTTGACGAGTTAGACCAATATAACGTCCTTTTGCTTGTTGCAAACGTGAAAAGTAATCTTCACGAATTTCTTGTGCGCGAAGCAATTCATAAGGTTCTATAACTTGTCGTTTTACTTTCGTACGTGTTAATTTTTCTTG
>JAUVGM010000167.1 GCA_030593785.1 Gammaproteobacteria bacterium
CGGTTGTTCGAAATCAAGGAAATTTAAATTCATAGTAAATACAACGTCTTATAATTAGTAATATGAGCTGATTTTAGCGAATTATGACTGTGACAACCAGTAATTTGTCACATTTTTGATAGTCACCGTCATTGCGAGCCATTTTTTTTAATGGCGCGGCAATCTCTTGAAAAATGCCCCTATCATGAGATTGCATCGCTATGCTCGAACTACTCCTGCGTTGCCCCCGACAATTGCTCCTGCATTATTCTACCTTCACCCATCCATGGGCTTGTACCTCCTGCGTGGCCCAGGCCAGCTTCTCAACCTCTGGGTTCACCTTATCCATGCAGTCGTCGCAATGACAGGAGGTTTAAGCTTTACGCCCCGCCGTATAAGACTCATACATCGCAGCAGAAACCACAATCAAACCGCCAATGACCGTTGAAAACTCCGCCCACTCACCTAATATAAGTGCCGCAAAAATAGTGGCATAAACCACTTGAACACAGGCGACTAAACTGACCGTTTTTGCTTTGAGGTTCAATAAGCTAAAGGCAAATAAGGTGTGTGGTACAGCCGTAAAGAACATACCTAAAATCAATAACTGTCCCCACTGTACATTTGTCACTTCTGGAATGACTTCAAATGAAAATGGAAGTAAAACAACAAAGGTAACAAGCGTTTGATAAAATAAACTGTGCTTTGCTGAGTAACCTTTAAAGTAATGCCCTTGCACAATATTTCTCAACGCAAAAAAGAACGCAGATAGAACGCCCCATAAAATACCTTGCATGGTTTCATTGCTTAAGGAAAATTCAGGCACCAATAAATAAATACCAAACAAAACAACAAATGCACTAACAACATCTTTAATATGCGGTCGTTCTCCATGAAACAGAGGTTCTAAAAAAACCGTCATTACAGGAAAGGTATAAAGTGCGATAACACCAACCGCCACGCTTGAAACTTGCATTGCATGAAAATACGTTACCCAATGCAACGCGAGTAACACACCTAGTAATATAACGATGCCATAATCTTTAGTGCTAGATAGCTTGATTGATTTTTTTTGCCAAAGAAATAAGGCGAAAATAATAAACGCAGCAAACACACTACGCAGCAATGTTATTTCTAATGCAGAAAGTGTGATTAGTTTAGAAAATAAAGCTGTTAAGCCAAAAATTAAAACAGCGGAATGTACGGCGAAAAGACCTTTTAAAGAATTCGTCATCTTTAATATATGATATTAACTTGCTTTTCACCCATCGTCTCACGCAAACGATTTAATAATTCATCTGTTGGGTAGACATGCCATTCCTGACCAAGAGGTATTTCGGCACTGGCATCACCTTTATGATAGTCAACAACAACCGGACAAGAGCCTTCTTTAAACGGTGTTAATACCCGTTGAAGATCATTAATAAAACCATTCGCAGCATGAGCTTGATCAACCGTGACCATTAAACTTTTTGCAAAACGTTCACGTGCTTGACTGATGTCATAAATTTCTTTGGCGCGCATTTTAAACCCACCTGAATAATCATCAATACTGACTTCAACACTGGCAACGATGAGTTTGTCTTTAGCCAAATTTTCACGATTAGCATTAAACTCCTCTGAGAACACAGCCATTTCCATACGACCACTTCTATCATCTAATGTTAAGAATGCCATTTTGTCGCCACGCTTAGTCGTCATAACACGCATGCCAATAACCAGGCCTGCAACAATTACTGTAGCATTCTTTGTCGGCTTCATTTCAGACAAACGGCCACTAACAATTTTCTTTAATTCAGGTAAATAACGGTTGATCGGATGGCCCGTTAAATATAAACCTAATGTAGTTTTTTCATTTGTTAAACGAAGTTCTTCGCTCCAATCTTTTTGTACCGTATAACTCTCGGGGCCACTTTCATTACCTTCTTCATCAGGTACTGCCCCCATACCAAACATATCCTGGATGCCCGCTTGTGCATCACGTGATTTTTGATCTGCAATCTTCAAAGCATCTGGTAATGTCGCCATAATGGTTGAACGATTTTGCTCAAACACATCCATAGCTCCTGCCATGGTTAAGCCTTCCAGAGTCCGACGGTTTACTTTGCGTAAATCTACGCGCTGACAGAAATCAAACAGGGTTTTAAAGTCACCGTTCTTCTCACGCTCTTCTATAACGCCATCTATGGCTGCTTCGCCTACACCTTTAATTGCTCCGAGCCCATAAATAATCGTGCCGTCATCAACAGTAAACTGATGTTTGCAGAGATTTATATTCGGTGGTGCAACTTTAAGTTTCATTTCACTGCAATCATCAATTAAGGTAACAACCTTATCGGTATTATCCATATCTGCTGATAATACTGCTGCCATAAACTCAGAAGGATAATGTGCTTTCAACCATGCAGTTTGATATGAAACCAACGCATAGGCAGCAGAGTGAGATTTATTAAAACCGTAACCGGCAAACTTTTCCATTAAGTCAAAAATATAGGTAGCAGTTTTTTCATCAACGTCACGTGCCAGTGCGCCTTTTGTAAACACCTCACGTTGCTTAGCCATTTCTTCAGGCTTTTTCTTACCCATGGCTCGACGTAACATATCAGCAGCACCTAACGAATAGTTCGCAAGTACCTGAGCGATTTGCATTACTTGTTCTTGATATAAAATAACACCGTAAGTCGGTTTTAATATGGACTCAAGATCAGGGTGTGGATAAACAACTCGGGCACGACCGTGTTTACGATTAACAAAGTCATCTACCATGCCTGAACCTAATGGCCCCGGTCTGAACAAGGCCACTAAGGCGATGATGTCTTCAAAGTTACCAGGCTGTAAACGAGTGATGAGATCTTTCATGCCTCGTGATTCAAGCTGGAATACTGCAGTGGTGTTTGCGGCTTTTAATAAATCAAACGTGGCTTCACAATCAAGCGGAATGTCTTCAATAATAAGAAGCTCTTCACCTTTGACTTTTTTAATACCATTAATGGTTTTTACTGCCCAATCAACAATGGTTAAAGTTCTTAGGCCTAAGAAATCGAACTTCACTAAGCCAACGGCTTCAACATCATCTTTATCAAACTGACTCACTAAGTTAGAAGCATCTTCTTCACAATATAGTGGTGTAAAGTCTGTAAGTTTTGAAGGTGAAATTACAACACCACCGGCATGTTTACCCGCGTTACGAACAATCCCTTCTAATGATTTTGCTAAATCTATAAGCCCTGCAACATCTTCATCTTCATTATAAAGTTCTAGTAACTGTGGCTCTTGTTCAAGTGCTTTATCTAAAGTAATACCAATTTCAAAAGGAATGAGTTTGGCAATGCGATCAACAAAACCATAGGGGTGACTTAACACTCGACCCACATCACGGATAACCGCTTTTGCTGCCATCGAACCATAGGTAATAATTTGCGAAACTTTATCGCGACCGTACGTTCTTGCTACATAATCGATAACGCGATCACGTCCATCCATACAAAAATCGACGTCGAAATCCGGCATGGATACACGTTCTGGATTTAAGAAACGTTCGAATAGGAGTTCATATTTAATCGGATCCAGATCGGTAATTGTCAATGCATAGGCAACAATAGAGCCCGCCCCCGAACCCCGTCCAGGCCCAACCGGTATATCATTTTCTTTTGCCCAACGAATAAAGTCTGCAACAATTAAAAAGTAACCCGGGAACCCCATGTTATTAATAACATCAAGCTCAACTTGTAAACGTGCATAATATTCTTTACGTATTTCTTCATAGTCTGCTGCTTCAATATCAAACAGCTGATGCAAACGTTTTTCCAACCCCTTGCGTGATTCTTCTTCAAGAAATTGTTCAATGGTTAAACCTTCCGGGATTGGAAAGTCAGGTAAATAATTTTTACCTAGTGTTAAGGTCACAGTGCAACGTTTTGCGATTTCAAGCGTATTTTCAATTGCAGAAGGAATATCTTTAAACAGCTCAATCATTTCTTCTGGAGATCGTAGGTATTGTTGTTCACTATAGAGTTTGGGACGACGTGGATCGTCTAGAGTACGGCCATCATGAATACAAACTCGCGCTTCATGAGCATCAAAATCATCTGTCGAAATAAAGCGCACTTCATTTGTCGCAACTACGGGTACATCATGTTTAACCGCAAGCTTTACTGCAGCATGTAAATAATCTTCTTCGTTTTCTCTGCCCGTGCGTTGTAATTCCAGATAAAAACGATTTGGAAAAAGCTGGGTCCAGTCATTTAAACGAGAGGATGATAATTCTGCATTATCACTTAACAATGCAAGACCAATATCGCCTAAACGGCCACCTGATAATGCAATCAACCCTTCTGTATGTCCGGTAAACCAGTTTTTTTGCAGCATGGGAATTCCGCGGTGCTGTCCCTCGGTATATCCTTTTGAAACCAACTCTGTGAGATTAAGATAACCAACATTATTAATGCATAGCAATGTCAACTTGGTCGGTTGAGTCGGTTCATCTTCGCTGGTCACCCAGCAATCAACACCGATAATGGGTTTTACACCGGCTGCCTGACACGCCCGATAAAATTTAACTAGCGCAAACATATTACTTTGATCGGTCACGGCGACCGCAGGCATACCCGCCTCTGCCACAGCATTTGCAAGCGGTTTTATCCGTACTATGCCATCAACAATGGAATATTCGGTATGCAGGGAAAGATGTACAAAGGATTCAGACATTAAGGTATTTTGGGATTTATTGCGGTCGGACGCAAGATGAAAACGGCTTTAATATGTGGTTAAATTTTGAGCGGGCTGCAATCTATATAGGCTTTTATAAGCTCTACTGTAAATTCCAGTCTTTAGCATTTTTGCTAAATTGCATTTTAAGAAAAGCCATTTGATCTCCAAGAATCTTTCTGTTCCGTAAAACCAGGTACTCAGCAACATTAGGCACATAAGGTACGGCAAGTAATTTCATATTTAAGGAATCCAATAAGCGATTACCTTTATGCGTGTTACAACGACGACAGGCCGTAACAACATTCGACCAGATGTCTCGTCCACCTTTAGAGAGTGGTTTAACATGGTCTCGTGTAAGCAATTTACTCTTCATAGATTTACCACAATACAAACAAGTGTGGTGATCACGTTGAAATAATTCACGATTATTCAAAGGAGGAATGCGTTTTTGTCGTGCTCTGCGATTTTCACCTTTTACAGCAATAATCGAATTCACTCTTAAAATAGTTTGCTCACCAGAAAATCTTGAGGTACCACCATGGAGATGAAAGCTGTTATCTCCCGCTGTCCAGGCAACACAATCTCGTGCATAGATATTTGCGGCTTCTTGCCAATCTATCCATTTCACCGGCTGCCCCGTTGCATCTAACCTTAATATCAGCGGTAGTACCATTATTTTTTACTCCATTAAAGCTAAAACCTTTTTCACCGGACCAAAGGTACGCCGATGAATTTCCGTGACGCCAAGTTGCTGCAAGGCCTCAATATGAACCTTGGTTGGATATCCCTTGTGTTTTGCTAGTCCATAGCCAGGATAAATATTCTCCATTTCAATCATTTCATGATCACGAGCAACTTTGGCTATAATTGAGGCCGCACTTATACAAATTACCCTGTCATCACCTTTGACAACGGCCTCGGCCTTAATGTTCATATCAGCAGGAATTCGATTACCGTCAATCATCACAAAATCAGGCTGCTGTTTTAGCTCGGAGACAGCAATTGTCATGGCTTTCAAACTGGCCTGTAATATATTAATCCGGTCAATTTCATCCACATCAACCCTGGAAATTGCCCATGCAATAGCTTTTTCCTTTATTTCTACAGCCAATTCTTCCCTTCGTTTTTCCGAGATTTTTTTCGAATCCATTAATCCTTCAATCGGCTTATTTGGATCTAGAATCACTGCAGCTGCGACAACGGGGCCCGCTAATGGACCACGGCCTACTTCATCTACTCCCGCAACAAACTGGCCACGATCAGCCCAATCT
>JAUVGM010000112.1 GCA_030593785.1 Gammaproteobacteria bacterium
GTGCTGTTATCAAGGCTATCAATAACGGATGGGTTAGCATAGATATCAGCGATCCATTCATCGGTATTTGCCATGTTACGCAGTGCCTGCAAACCACCCGAAGTTGCACATGCACCGATGGTCATCAGGTAAGTGCTGTTATCACGAATCTTATTTAATCGTGCTTCATCTTCAGAAGTAGAAACACTACCTTCAACAATGGCAATATCAACTTTCGCATCTTCATCAAGTGGGCCGGCTTCTGCAAAATGTTTTATATCAATCAGCTGACTTAACAGCAGCAATGATTCACCAAGGTTAATCAATGACAGCTGACAACCATCACAGGAACTGAACTTATGAACGGCGACTGATGGTTTGCTCATAATTGTTTCACCTTAAAATCCTTTGGTCTCAAACAGATGACGAATTTTGTCATAGCTGAATACCGGGCCATCTTTACAGATAAAATTGCTGCCATACTGGCAATGCCCACAATGCCCTACGGCGCATTGCATGTTTCTTTCCATCGATAAATAGAGTTGTGATTCTGCTACACGGTTATCCAGCATGTGATCACAAACCACTCGCATCATACCTTGAGGTCCACACATCATTACGGACACATTATCCGGATCAAATTCCAGCTGATCAAAAAGTGAGGTAACAGATCCGACATGCCAGGGCCATAAGGCTTCACCAACATCGGCAGCCAGTAGCACTTTTGTGTCGGGCAGTTTGCGCCACTGGTCATAACGTTCTTTCCAGATTAAATCAGAGCTGTGTTTAACACCTTGCACAATATTCAGGCGGCCAAACTCCTCTCGTCGCTGTTCAATATAATTAATAACCGAGACCACTGGTGCGCAACCCAGCCCACCGGTAACAATTACGATATCTTTTTGTTTTGATTCAAGCATCGGCCAGCCACGACCATAAGGACCACGCACACCAATTCGATCACCTGTTTTAAGATTAGCCAACCCTCGGGTTACACGGCCAACTACACGAATGGTGTGATCAATTATCAGGCAATCTAGCGGGTCAGATACTATCGAAATTGCAATCTCACCAACGCCATATAAATACAGCATATTGAACTGTCCTGGTTCGAACTTGCAAGCTGCACGTATTTCCGGATCAGTAAATTCTATTCGTAGTGTAAACAGATCAGGCGTTTCTTGAATGCGTTCAACAATGATCGCTTCATGGGGTACATAAGGATTAAGGTTAGGATTAATCACAGCGTCTATCTACAAATTGGGCCACCGATTCGGTGACATCGATAGCTACCGGGCACCAGGTAATACAACGTCCACAGCCAACACAGCCGGAACGACCATATTGCTCATGCCAGGTTGAAAATTTATGCACTAACCATTGCCGATAGCGCTGACTGGTCTGACTGCGAATGGTAATGCCGTGAATATAACTGTGTCCCTGACCAAAGCATGAATCCCATTCTCGGAAATGAGCAGATGATTTGCCATCAAGTTCCGGAACATCGTTTTCACCGTGACAAAAACAGGTGGGACAAACCGAAGTACAATTCCCACAGCTAAGACATTCACTGGCTATGGCATGCCAGGCATCATTATTCAGTTCATTAAATAATCGAGACTTGATATCAAATTCTGGCAGCTTCCTTTTTTGTTTTGATGCATTGGATTTGATCCGTTCAGATTCTTCGAGTTGCTCATTTTTACAATCTTCTAATAAAAGTCCATGCAGAATTTTTTCACCCTGACTTGTTTGTGCCTCACACAAAAAACCATTTTCCAGTTCAGTCAGCACGATATCGGCTCCATCATCAACAAAGGGCCCGTCACCAGTAGAATGACAAAAACAGGTGTCAGCAGGGTGACTGCAATTTACTGCAATGATTAAAAGATTTCCCCGACGTGCTTTGTAATAGGGATCGACAAATTGTTGTTGCAGAAAATGCTGATCCTGAATTTTCATGGCTGCAATATCACAAGCCCTGGCACCAATAATGGCTATCGGTTTAGGATCTGGATCACAGGTTTTAAATGTGATCTGACCATCTGTTGATTGTTTACTTTGCCAGAGTTTTTCTTTCGCTGTAAATAATAATGGCTTGATTGCCTGTGGACCATTTGCCCAGCTGAAAAATTTTGTAGACTGATTACTATTTAGTGAATAGCTGCCCGGTTGTTGCTGGTCATTAATACCACGCGGAAATTGTTCGACAGAATTAATTTCATCATAAATAATCGCGTCATCCCGAACTTGTGGGCCAACACAGGTATAACCTGCATCCTGTAATTTATCCAGCAGGTTCTGCAACTGACTAGTCTGAAAAAAATATCGTTCGGATTTCATTTATAAAGTCTTAGGCGTTTAGTTAAACATCAGGTTATTTTGGATTATTTTTTTTATAATCATAATACGTAACAAATCCAATTAGCAATCCGACAATCAATATAACTAAAAAATAGTCGACACCATTATGTAAATGAAAAATATTATTGTTGCCATGTCCAGTGTGTGCGAACGTTGTTGCTGAATATAGGCTTGTTAGCAATAGAGCAGTAACTTTAATAATCTTATTCATTATCATTCATCCTTATCTATTAAAAAACGTTATTGTATTTTAACTTTAATTAATTCATCACCATCAGCATCAGATACATGTACCGCACAGGCAATACAGGGATCAAAGCTGTGGATGGTGCGTAAAATTTCAAGTGGTTGTTTTGGATCGTGTAACTTATGACCTTTGAGGGCAGCTTCGTAGGGGCCACTTTGTCCCTTGGCATCACGCGGACCTGCATTCCATGTACTGGGTACGACTGCTTGATAGTTATCAATTTTTCCATCTTTAATAACAACCCAATGCGCAAGTGCACCACGAGGGGCTTCCGTATAACCAACTCCTTTAGCAACGGATGGCCATTGTGAAGGATCCCATTTTTTATCATTAAACGTTTTTACATCTCCAAGTCGTATATTAGTTACGAGGTTGTCATACCAACCCTGCATTTGATCGGCAAAAACTTTTGTTTCAAGTGTTCTTGCTGCGGTACGTCCTAATGTTGAGAACAAGGCATCTATGGGGACATCCAATGTTTTTAATGTGTAATCAACCAATTCTTTAACCTGTTCATTACCTTTGCCATACATCATTAACACACGGGCAAGCGGGCCAACTTCCATGGGTTTACCTTTCCAGCGTGGTGACTTCATCCAGGAATAAGATTTGTCGACGTCGAGGTGTTCATAAGGTGGTTTAGGGCCGGTGTAATTGAGTTCGGTCTCACCATCATAAGGGTGTAGCCCCTTATCCTTCCCACCTTTATAGTCGTACCATGAGTGAGCAACATATTCTTCAATTTCATTTTCGGCATTAAGATCAAGTTCGTGTATTTTTGTAATATCGCGATCAAGAATAACGCCACGGGGTACCAGTAACTTACTGATATCATCGGTACCGTCTTCAGGAAAATCGCCGTAACATAAAAAGTTACCAACACCTTCACCTTTACTCGCCCAGTCTTTATAAAAACCGGCAATGGCTAAAGTATCCGGGAGATAAACTTCATCAACAAAGTGACGCATTTCATCGATTACATTTTTTACGATAGCAAGGCCTTTATCATTTAGTGCTGTTGCTCCAACACCACCACGATAGTGTGGTCCTTTACCTTGTCCTTGATGTCCTGGTTCAATACTAATAGCAGAGGGGACACCACCGACTAAAAAATTGGGATGTGGATTTTTGCCACCAAAAATCGTGTGTAACTTAACGACATTACGTTGCCATGCCAGCGCTTCTAAATAATGTGCGACTGCCATCAAGTTTGCTTCAGGTGGTAACTTATAAGCAGGGTGGCCCCAATAACCATTATTAAAAATACCCAGTTGACCAGACTCGACAAAGTTTTTAATTTTTTTCTGCATATCTGCAAAATAACCGGGCGATGATTTTGCATATTTACTTATGGACTGAGCCAGTTGTGAGGTTGCTTTAGGATCTGCTTTTAAAGCAGAAACAACATCAACCCAGTCGAGGGCGTGCAAGTGATAAAAATGCATAACATGATCATGAACAAACTGTGCCGCAATCATCAGGTTACGAATGAGTTGTGCATTAGGTGGAATGGTATAATCGAGTGCATTCTCAACTGCACGTACTGAGGCAACTCCGTGCACTAAAGTACATACACCACATATGCGTTGAGCAAATGCCCATGCATCTCTGGGGTCACGGCCGCGTAATATGATTTCTATGCCGCGAACCATTGTGCCAGATGAATATGCTTCAGCAATAGTATCTCCATCCATTTGCGCTTCTATACGCAGGTGTCCTTCGATGCGGGTAATTGGATCAACAACAATACGTTCTGACATGATTTAATTTCCTGTTTGTTATTCTTTTAAATGGTCTGCTATTAATTCGGTCAGACCAATAACTTCTATATCCATTTCATATTCTTCAATGCCGTCTTCGAGCATGTTGCGGCAATTTGAACAACTGGTAACTAATTTTTTTGCACCTGCACTATCGAGTTGTTGTTTTTTTATTGCGAAAGCTTTGAGTCGCAGTTCATCCGCGTCTGGATTGGCACTAACACCACCGCCACCACCACAACACCAATTCGATATTCCACTACAGGGCATTTCTACAAAATTACTGGATACACTGTTGATTAAATTTCGAGGCTCTTGCGTAATACCGCCGCGTCGTACAATTTGGCAAGGATCATGAAAGGTCAGTCTTTCTTTATCTAAGCCTTCAAGTTTTATTTTGCCTTCTTGTCGTAATTGATCCAGCAACTCCAGGACATGAATAACGTTGAACTTGTAAGCTCTGCCAATCAGGTTAGGGCCATCCCACCGAATTGCGGTATAGGAATGCCCACACTCTGGACTGATAACATTTTTTACCTGAAGTTTTTCCGCTGCATCAACAACACGTTGAACAAGTTCAGCGGCAAGATCAGAAGAACCAATTTGATTACCACTATTGGTCGCTTCAAAGGCTTCACTTGAAAAGGTCCAAGAGACATCAGCTTGTTTAAAAATCTTTGCCATTGCGCCAATGAATTCAGGAAACTCCATGATTTCGGCAGAGGACATCAGTAACAGGTAATCAGCACCCTGTTTGTCAAAAGGTATTTTAATACCGCTTTCATCTTCGGCATGTTGAACCTGTTTTTTAAAGGTACTTAGCGTAACGCCCATCGGGCTGCCAATGGTCATTGCACGTGAGGTTGATTCTTTTAATCCTTTAGGAGCATGTCCTGAGGCAACCATGCCTTCACGTGCTTTTCGAATCATATACACCAGGTCTATGCCAACAGGGCATACCAGTGAACATCGACCACATAACGTACAACTATCATAAAGTAGTTCTTGCCATTCATTGAGTTCAGCATCGTTGATCGGTTTACTGATTCCAAGTGTCTTGGCTAAACGTCCCCAAAATGTATATTCCTGCTTCCAGACTCTACGCATGGGTTCGAGTTTATTAATAGGTGTATATTTTGGATCGTTTGTAGCTTCATAAAATAAACAGGCACCGGCACACATACCACAGTGAACACAACTATTAAAAAACGATGCGATGGGTGCATCTATTTGTTGTTTAAAAGCAGCAATACCCCGTTGTATTGAAGTGCTCATACTTTCACTCCCTTACGTCCAGCAGCTTCACCGCTGTACCAACGAGAAAAGACAAAGGTAAACGTATGCATAAGTTTTGTCATTGGCATGCTTATAAGCAACAGCTGGATTGATACAATATGTACAATCATCATTTCATTGTAGGGTAAAAATTGGCGGTGATATAAAAGGTAACCTGTTAATACAGGTAGAAAGGTAATCATCCAAACAAAGTAATCAGAGAAGCGTGACAAATAACGTCGGACTTTATCCCATACGCGATACCACAAGGTAACTAACATCGCCAACATGGTGAGTAAGGTGGTACCGTCAATAAGCCAGAAGGGTAACCCAGACCACTCAAGCCCGGTTAGATCACGTATGAACATAATGTGCGGAACATAAAATACAACAATGATGAGTAATCCTACATGAAAAATATAACCGGTTATAAATGTTAGTGGCACCGTTTTAAGACAAGCAAAAGAGGGAAGGGAACGCGTTACTACAGTGCGCCAGCCATATTTAGCACTGGCAGGATCACGAGCAACACTAAGATCTTTTTTTCTACCAAGTAAAAGCATTTCCAGTAAACGTACAACAACACCAAACAACATTAAAATGATGGCGATGGTCATACCCGGACCACGAACCCATGTTAATAATTCCATTGTTGTCATTAATCTATTCTCTTAAGTTTGAAGATCATCGTTAGTGACTTTTTGATGTTTCTTTTCCGCACTTGCTTTTTTCATACGATTTGCAAGACCTGCAGCTATACCTGCTGCGGCACCTGCAACCAAAGCGGGTGCAACATAATCTGAAATATCAGTAGGTGATGCCGTCACAGGTTGATATAAACCACCTGCATCCCAGAAGCCAGGCTCGGAACAGCCTATGCAACCATGACCTGATTGAATCGGGAAACTGGTACCCTGATTCCATTTTTCAGTGGCGCATGCATTATGAGTAACAGGACCTTTGCAACCGAGTTCATACAAACACCAACCTTTGCGAGCACCTTCATCATCAAATGTTTTGGCAAACTTACCTTGATCATAAAAAGGGCGGCGATAACAACGGTCGTGGATAGAATCACCATAAAAGGATAGTGGTCTGCCAAAACTATCGAGTTCAGGAATTTTTCCAAAGGTGAGGAAGTGTGCAAGTACACCAGTAATGACAACAGGGATAGGAGGGCAACCTGGAATATTTATAATGGGCTTGTCACGAATTATGCTTGATACAGATACTGCACCTGTTGGATTAGGATCTGCGTACGGTAAACCACCGTAGGCGGCACAGGTACCAACCGAAATAATAGCGGCTGCGCCTTCGGCTGTTTCTTTAAGCATATCAAGGTTACTGATACCGGCGATGGTTGAATAAACACCACCATCCTTAATTGGAATAGAACCATCAACAACCAGTAAATATTTTCCGTGGTGATCTTTTATTGCCTGCAGTCGAGAATCTTCTGCTGCAGAACCGGAGGGAGCCTTGAGTGTGTGATGGTAATCTAAAGAAATAACATCAAAAATAAGATTTTCCAGAGTAGGGCTATGTGACCGGGTAAGTGATTCGGTACAACCGGTACATTCCTGAAAAGAAAGCCAGATAACTGAAGGGCGTTTAGCATTTTCTAGTGCTTCTGCAATGGTAGGTGCCATGCTGGCAGG
>JAUVGM010000151.1 GCA_030593785.1 Gammaproteobacteria bacterium
ACAACGCCTGCAAATGTTGAAGCATTACTTGTACACACATTAGGTAAGGAATCTATGGATTGGTTTGAAGTCATTGCAGCGGGCGAGATAGTGCCAGCCAAAAAACCTGCTCCGGATAATTATGATTTTGCTTTGCAAGAATTGGGATTAACTGCGGATGAGTGTATTGCATTTGAAGATTCACGTAATGGGATTTTGTCATCGTTAGGAGCAAAGCTGAAAACAATCATTACAATTAATGATTATACCAAAGATCATGACTTTACCGGAGCAGCAATAGTACTGGATCAATATGGAGAACCTGATTCACCGTTCAATGTTCTTGAAGGTGATGCTCATGGATTTAATTATCTCAATATCGATATGGTGAAATCACTTCATTCTGCTTAAATACTTGTCATTGCGAGCGATAGCGCGGCAATCTGCAGCTACGAAGTTCTTATCATGAGATTGCCGCAGTCACTTTGTTTCCTCGATGCCAGAACGTATGGAATACGTTAGGGTAATGCTGAACGAACCGCGCAGCGGTTCTATAGTGCAATGACCTGCTGTAGGCTATTAACAATATGACAACCTCATCACGCATTAATGATATTCAACCCTTCCATGTTATGGCGTTGCTCGCACGAGCGAAAGAATTAGAAGCTGAAGGCAAAGATATTATTCACATGGAAATTGGTGAACCTGATTTCCCAACACCAGCACCTATTGTAGAAGCGGGTATAGCAGCAATCAGTGGCGGGAATGTGCATTATACTCCCGCTGTTGGATTAAAGGAGTTGCGTGAAACAATATCAAGATTTTATAAAACACGTTATAACGTTTCAATATCTGCAAGTCGAGTGGTGATTACTCCCGGTGCATCAGGTGCTTTAATGTTAGCTCTCGGCGTTATTATGCAAGAAGGGGAGGAAGTGCTGTTGGCTGATCCTGGTTATCCCTGCAATCGTAATTTTGTACGTTTCTTATCGGGTAAAACACGATCTGTTTCTGTTGATGCTACTACTGATTATCAACTTACCTTAAAGCACTTAAGAGATAACTGGGAATCGAATACTGCTGCAGTCATCATTGCATCACCTTCTAACCCCACCGGAACATTATTAGAAAAAGATGAACTTGTTGCGATGGCTAAGTTTGTTAGCGAGCAGGGAGCTTATCTTATTGTTGATGAAATTTATCATGGGCTTGTTTATAGCGGAGAATACGATACTGCGTTAGCCATGGATAAAAACATTATTGTTATTAATAGTTTTTCTAAATATTTTAATATGACAGGGTGGCGTCTCGGTTGGCTTGTTGCCCCGGAAAAATTAATCAGTGATTTGGATAAGCTTGCACAAAATATTTTTCTTGCCGCTCCGACACCTGCGCAGCATGCTGCATTAGCTGCATTTAAACCAGAAACAATATTAATACTTGAATCACATAAAGAAGAATTTAAACAACGGCGTGATTTTTTATTACCTAAGTTGAAAGAGTTAGGTTTTAAAATTGAAGTTGAACCACAAGGCGCGTTTTATATTTATGCAAGCTGTGAAAAGTTTAGTAAAGACAGTTACAAGTTTGCCTATGAATTGCTCGAAAATATCGGTGTTGCAATAACACCGGGTAAAGATTTTGGAACTAATAAAGCAAATACCTTTGTGCGCTTCGCCTATACTACTTCTATAGACCGTCTTGAAGAAGCAATGCAACGGCTAACCAGGTACCTGGCTTAAATTAGGAGTTTAATCATGGTCAAAGTTTTTACCGCAAAAAACAGTATCGAAGCTAATATCGTAAAAGGTATGTTAGAAGCTAACGGTATTCCTGCCTATGTCGAAGGCGAATACTTGCAAGGTGCGATTGGTGAACTTGCTGCGATAGACTTTGCATTTGTAAGTGTCGATGATATCAACGAGTCCAAAGCCTTAAATATAGTTAATGAATATGAAACAGGAACCTATTCTATTTCTGTTTAGTTGGAAATGGTTTTTATATAAAAATTTTATGTGACAAAAATTAACACTTTTATGGAGTGTTACTCTGCAAGTATATTTGGTGATTTATTATAATATCCTTATACTCAAAAGAATATTGGTACACGTTTAGGTAAACTATGTCTGAATATCATGATGTCCTCGAAGAGCTTAATAAACATACTTCATTACACGATAAAGTAATAACAGCTCATAAATCCATACGTGAAATATTTCCTTTTATTGTTCGTATTGCGATCACCATTTATGATCCGGATACAAATATACTTAAAACATATTTACACAGCAGCGGTGATGACAACCCTCTGAATCATTACCAGGCTTCACTTGATGATGCGCCTTCTCTCAAAGCTATTCTTGATAAAGGACTACCACGCATTGTTAATAACTTACTTACCTTTGAGGAAGGGGAAAATGAACACACTAAAAGAATAGGTCGTCAGGGGTATGCTGCAAGCTATACATTGCCGATGTTCAATAATGGTGCTTTTTTTGGTTTTATCTTCTTTAACTCTGATAAGACCGATGTTTTTACAGATAGTGTTTTACGCCAAATAGATGTTTATGCTCATTTGATTTCTTTAGCAGTTATTAATGAGTTAACTTCTATTCATACTTTAACTGCTGCCGTTAAGACAACAAGTCGTATTACTCACCTTCGTGATCCGGAAACAGGCAGCCATCTTGATCGTATGTCTCGTTACAGCCGTCTTATCGCAACCATATTGGCAGATGAATATAATTTGGATGACGTTTACATAGAACATATCTTTATGTTTTCACCTTTACATGATATTGGAAAAATAAGCATACCTGACAATATTCTGTTAAAGCCCGGAAAACTAACGGATAAAGAAAGAACTATTATGAAAACACATGCTGTCAAAGGCAGAGAGATGATTGATGATCTTCTCAAAAATTTCGGTCTTGAGAATATTGAATATATAGATATGCTACGTAATATAGCAGAGTTACATCACGAAGCGATCAATGGCTCTGGTTACCCTTCTGGAATAAAAGGTAATGCAATTCCAATTGAGGCACGTATTGTCGCAGTTGCAGATGTGTTTGATGCTTTAACCAGTGCTCGCCCTTATAAGGAAGCATGGAGTAATGAGAAAGCCATTAATACTTTAAAAAGTCTGGCAGGAAAAACACTTGATCAAGATTGTGTAAATGCATTATTACAAAACATGGATCAAATTGAGATAATTCAACAGCAATTTGTTGAAAATTCTTATGGGTAAGTTAGTTTTAATATTGCTCCGGCAGTGCTTTTTAAAAATACCTTCCAATTTTTTTAACCCGTTTTAAGAAAAATTTTGTTCGACTTTTAGGGTTGTGTTTTACCGGTGAAGGTAATGTTGCTGCAAGTTCAACAGCTTGCCTAACAGACAAGCGCGAAGCGGGTATTCCCCAGTAGTATTGGGCAGCAGCATTCACGCCATAAATACCGCGTCCAAACTCAGCAATGTTTAAATATAACGAAAGTATACGTTGTTTACTTAAATTGCGTTCCATTCCGATTGTTAAAACAAATTCATGCCATTTACGAAATGGGTTTCGTGATGGACTGAGAAAAATATTTTTAATTGTTTGTTGCGAGATAGTACTGCCACCATAAACAAAACGATTTTTTGATAAGTTGTATTCCATTGCTTCTTTTAAAGCATCGGTATCAATACCACTGTGAGAGTAAAAACGGGCATCTTCAGCAACAATGAGCGCGCGAGTCATGTGTTTTGGAATTTTATTTATTGATACGGGTTGCCAATGTAAACGAGGCCAATCGCGGTGACGATAATGTTCAGAAATATAATTGCGAATAAAGTTAGATTGTTGAATAGGACCTTCGGCGTATATTTTCCAATCTGGCCATATGCCAATTAAGTAGCCTGTATCCATCACCAAAATAAGCAAAAGAACTTTCCAGCTTATTTTAAACGTCCTGACAACATTGGGTAAGGAGAAAAAATTTTTAGATGATTTTTTAACTTTACTAAAGAACATGTTTATAAAACACCGGTTTATAATTTAAGAAAAACAATATAATTAAACTCTTCTGTCATTGCGAGGAGGAATTAAAAAAGTATTTTTTAATTCTGACGTGGCAATCTCAAGTTAAGTTATCTTGAACATAAGATTGCCGCGGTAATTTTATTCACTCGCAATGACAGGCTTTTAGGATTTAAATTCATTAAGATACATTTTAGTTGCGCCAGCAACGGCAACAGGCATTACCAAAAAGTTCACTATAGGAATTAATGTTGCTAGCATCACCATCGAACCAAAACCTAAAGATAAGAATCTTTTATTTGCCAGTTTTTCTCTTATGTGGCGAAAGGCAACACCATGATTTGCCATTGGGAAGTCAGCGTACTCTAAAGTTAATACCCAAACAGTATAGAGCATCCATAGTACAGCTACTAAAGGTGCTATCAAAGGAAAGGCGAATGATATCAGAGAGAGAAAAGCCAATGGCATCATTAAATATAAAGAATATTTTAGTTTAATAAACTCGTTACCAATTGCGAATTTAGCTTCTTCAATAAATTTTTTACTTGTAGGTACGTTTTCTTCACCGCTAAGATGCCGTTCAACAGCAGCAGCAAGTGGGCCATTAAAGGGGGCAGCAAGAATATTAGCAATAATAGAAAAGCTAAAAAATACGAGGCCGTAAAAAGTTAAAGCAAACAGTGGCCACATAATCCATTCCAGCCAGCCTAACCAACTGGGTAGATCAGACAATGCCCAGGCAATAAATATTTCAAATTGATTTATTGCAAACCATAAACCGGCACTAAAGATTATGATGTTAATAAGTAATGGCATGAATACATAGCGACGGATCTTGTTTGTATTTATTAGCCCTAAGCCACTGAGAAAGTAAGATGCGCCAGAAAAGGGATTACTGATCATTTGTTGTCTCTTTTATTTAAATAGTTTTTTGCTGCTAGCATAGCCGAGCCATAGGCCGCTGCAGTATGTGTTGCTATTGTAACGGGAACGCCAAGCTTGTGTTCCCTGATTTTCTGCCAGGCAATATTAGTTGCACCACCACCTGCTGTTTGTATGGATGTTGGATAAGGCGCTCCCAGATCTTCCAGTAATTTATATCCGCTAAGTTCTATATGGGCAATGCCTTCCAGCAAACCTTGAAAGAACACGACATCACTTTCTACTTTAGGTGATATGCGAGGTGCTAATTTTGGGTCGTTAATGGGAAATCGTTCGCCCGGTTCAATTAAGGGATAATAATTTAAGTTAGTCGATATCTCTGGCTTAAGTTGTTTTGTCATTGCTAACATTTGTTCATTACTAAAATAATAATTAAGTACTGCACCACCAGAATTTGATGCACCACCCACTAACCAGTGATCACCATAAGGCTGGCTATAAACACCATGAAGAGGATCATTGATGGGGAAGTCACTAATAACTTTTAAAACCAACGTTGATCCTAATGAAGTTACTGCCTGGCCAACCTTGTTTAAACCGCTGGCGATAAACGCTGCAGTGCTGTCCGTTGTACCTGCAATGATTTCTACATCAATCGGTAGCCCTAGTTCATTGGCAACGTGTGGGTTTATATTTGATATAGCAGTTCCGGGCGAAACTACGTTGGGTAAACACGAAAGGTTGATTTTATGTTCACTAAGTAAATCTTTTAACCATAGAGGCCAAATTTTGTTAACGGGATCGAAACCTGTTTTTAAAGCGTTATTAAAATCACTAACAGTAAATTTTTTAGATAACTGACCCGTAATCCAATCAGCTTGATGCACGATATGAAAATTGTCTTGTGGTAGATGATGTTCCAGTAACCATAAGACTTTTGCTAAACCACTCGTCGCACTTAATACGACTGAATCTTTCGGTGCATATTGTTGCAGGTAATTTGCTTGAGGCTGAGCACGTTTGTCATCGTACATTAACGCAGGGGACAGAGGTTGTCCGGCATCATCACACAATAATACTGTGCCAGAGGTGCCGTTAATCGAGATGGCCTGAATATGTTGATGGGGTACGAGATAGGTTATATCTTGCAAGACGGATTGGGTTGCTTGCCACCAATCATGTGGTGTTTGTTGATGGTGTTGAATTTGACTGGGGTAGGTGAATTTTGATTGGGCAACGATGTTCCCAGATGCATCAATGGCAATGGCTCGGCACCCGGAGGTGCCAAGATCAATACCAATAAAAAGAGAAGAAGG
>JAUVGM010000101.1 GCA_030593785.1 Gammaproteobacteria bacterium
GCATTTGAAAAAAATATAGCCAGTAGACTAATAATTATTAAAATTTGTTTGTGTTTAATTATATTCATTTTAATGTCATCAGGTAAGTTATTACATCTTCAGTTTCTTGCGCAGTTAACACGGGTTTACCCCAGAAATCATCAGCAACACGGTTATTTTCTTTAGGATTTTTATAAAAGCCCGGCATGATAGTAAAGGGATTAATTTTTTGTTCATCCGCAACGCGTAAGCGGATTTGCCCTTTGTTTAATCGAGAAGCGATACCCTGTAAAGGTGGTCCAACCGTGCCGTGAAAGGATTCTTCTGGTATGGGTAAGCTATGACAGGCAAGGCAGTTGCCTTTATCTTGATTAATGGCAATTTTACGACCACGTTGAGCATCGCCAGTAAAACCGCCTAACGGTTTTTTGATCGCATAGTTTTCTATTTTCCAGGGGTAAAAAATTTGTTCTGCAAAAGAAGGGGAAAAGGTGCTGATAGACAGTAATGAAAAAACGATAGCAAATACAGCATGTTTACTTACAGCAATTTGCATTATTGTTATATTCCCTATTTATAAAGATTAAATATATTTTTAATTATAGTTTTTATAAGAGAGAACTCAAATATTATTATTATTTTAATTCAATTGTATAGTGATTTTGAGGTTTAAGATTCTTTTAAATCTAAACAAACCGAATTAATGCAATAGCGAAGTCTGGTTGGTTGTGGGCCATCAGGGAATACGTGGCCAAGATGAGACTTACATTTATTACAATGTACTTCGACTCGTGCCATGCCTAAGGTATTGTCTGTTGTCTCTTCAACAGCATTTTCGTTAACAGCCTGAAAATAACTTGGCCAGCCTGTGCCAGAATCAAATTTAGTTTCTGATGAAAATAAATCTGCACCACATCCTGCGCAGACATAAGTACCTTTTGTTTTACAATCAGCATATTTACCGGAGAAAGGACGTTCTGTGCCATGTTGGCGCATCACCTGGTATTGTTCAGCAGAGAGGCTTCCTTGCCATTCATGATCTGATTTTTCAGCTTCCGATTTTTCAGTTTTGTCCGACACTAATATTAATTAGTTTTTTTAGCGTTATTTACAAGAAGATTTTTATTTTTTTCTTCAAGTGAAGCAATTAATGCATCGATGCCATCCGTTCTAAATTGTGTGGCAAAGTTGTTTTTGTAGGTAGTGATCATGCTGATGCCTTCAACTGAAACATCATAAATTTTCCAGCCTTTCTTAGTAAGATGCATGCGATAGTAGATTGGAATAGCTTTACCAGACTCTGGCATTATTTCTGCTCTTACGGTCAGCGTGGTTTCGCCGTCTTTAAGTTTGATAGGGAAATATTGAATAAGATCATCTTTTAAATCTTTATCACGTCCACTTAAATATTCTGTTAACGCAGAGGAATAAAAGCGTAAAAGTAAAAGACGAAATTGACGAATGAATTTAATTTTTTGTTCTTTTTCTGCACGACGCCAGTATTTTCCCATTACCATCTTAGAGGCAGTAATAAAGTCGAGGTGAGGCAAAATAATTTCTTCAACAAGTGAAGTCAGTTTGTCGGGAGACTTTTTGATTTCAGCACGACTATCATTGATGGAGTGCAGCATTTTTATGGTGGCAACTTTAAGCAATTCATCAGGTGGCTGAATATTGGCTTGGGCCTGAGTGTTGGCCATAAATAGAAAAGCAAAAATAAGAGCAAATACTCCATGTTTAAGTGTTTGCGGGAAAGTCGACATATTGAGCTCCAAATTTGTAATTTTTATGACCATAATCTCTATTTGTCCAAATGTCTGTTAAGTTGTCGTCATTCTTAAAAGCGGGACAAATATCGCTACAGTATTATATAGTAGCAAAGATATTGCTTTGTTCTCGTTTGGACAAGCATAAATTTAATTAGTTTAATCAGGAGTTTATTGTGGCATCTACTGAAACTGGACGGGGTCATTTTTCCCGCGTACGTATGCGTCGAATGCGCCGTGATGATTTTTCTCGCCGCCTAATGCGAGAGAATGCACTGAGTGCAGACGACCTGATTTACCCGGTTTTTGTTCTTGAAGGCAAGGGCAAGCGTGAAGAAGTGGCCTCAATGCCAGGTGTAGAGCGGGTTTCTCTCGATGAACTGCTAAAAGATGCAAAAGAAATTGTTGCATTAGGCATCCCCGCTATCGCTATTTTCCCTGTTACTCCAGCAGAAGCTAAATCTCTGGATGCGGCAGAAGCGTATAATCCTAATGGCCTGGCGCAACGCGCAGTACGGGCATTAAAAGAGATGTATCCAGATTTAGGTGTGATTACGGATGTCGCGCTCGACCCTTTTACCACTCATGGCCAGGATGGTCTGATTGATGAGTCGGGTTATGTGATGAATGACGAGACGGTTGAGGTTTTGGTCAAACAGGCCTTGTCTCATGCTAAAGCTGGCGCAGATGTGGTGGCCCCGTCAGACATGATGGATGGGCGAATTGGTCAGATCCGTGATGCCCTGGAAGAGGCGGGTTTTATTCATACCCGCATTTTGGCTTATGCTGCAAAATACGCATCCAGTTTTTACGGTCCCTTCCGTGATGCAGTGGGTTCATCAGGTAATCTCGGTAAAGGGAATAAAAATAGCTACCAGATGGATCCTGCGAACAGTGATGAAGCCCTCTGGGAAGTTAGCCTGGATTTAGATGAAGGTGCCGATATGGTGATGATTAAGCCTGGCATGCCTTACCTTGATATTGTTCGTCGTGTAAAAGACGAGTTTGGTGCTCCCACATATGTTTACCAGGTGAGTGGAGAATACGCGATGTTAAAAGCAGCGGCACAGAACGGCTGGTTAGATGAAAAAGCCGTCGTTTTAGAATCACTCTTATCATTCAAGCGCGCTGGTGCAGATGGAATTTTGACTTATTTTGCCGTTGCTGCGGCTAAGTGGTTAAAAGAAAATCAGTAGTAATTTACTCAGGTTTTAATCCTTAAAATCCCCGTCATTGCACTTAATGAACCGCTTGCTAAGCGGTTCGTCAGTATTACCCTAACGTGTTTACACGTTCTGGCATCGATGGAACAAAGTGACTGCGGCAATCTCATAATTAATACCTCTTATCTGGAGATTGCCACGCCATAAAAAGACATGGCTCGCAATGACTTCGGGATAAAATTAATTGCCATAAAACTGTAACAAAGTGTTTTTAATTGTGTGTGCACTTTGTATACTTCGCGCCATACGAAGACTATAAATTGATACTGAAGGCAGTATCAAATCAAGAGGAAAATGTATGGCACGCACAACCATTTCGAGTCTGTTTGGCTCATCTCCCGTCGCTCCTTTGCAATCTCATATGTCCAGTGTTCAAGAATGTATTGTTGAGCTTGTTCCTTTTTTCAAAGCGGTTTTAAAAGAAGATTGGACTGTAGCAAAAGCACAACAAAAGAAAATTGCGAAATTAGAAAACGAAGCTGACAAGCTTAAGAAAAAGCTACGCTTACATTTACCTAAAAGTTTATTCATGCCGGTCTCGCGTCGAGACTTACTCGAAGTACTGACCATGCAAGATAAAATTGCCAATAAATCAAAAGATATCGCCGGTATTATAATTGGTCGTAAAATGACTTTTCCCAAAGAAGTCAGTGAAAAGCTCATTGATTTTGTTAAGCGTTGTATTGATGCTTCTAAACAAGCACAAAAAGCCATTAATGAACTTGATGAATTGGTTGAAACTGGTTTCAGTGGTCGAGAAGTAAAGTTAGTTCAAGAAATGATTAAGAAGTTAGACGATATCGAATCAGACACGGATAAGATTCAAGTAAAAGTGCGCGCAGAACTCTTCAAAAAGGAAAAGGACTTACCACCGGTAGACGTGATGTTTATGTATCGCGTTATTGATGGGATTGGCGACTTAGCGGATTTATCGCAAAGAGTCGGTAGTCGTTTAGAGCTTATGTTAGCGCGTTAAGGGAGAGTTGTTGTGGAATTAATTACTACATATGGAACTATCTTCCTTATATTAGCCTGTATCTTTGGTTTATTTATGGCCTGGGGTATTGGTGCAAATGATGTTGCCAATGCAATGGGTACTTCAGTTGGTTCTGGCGCAATTACCATTAAGCAAGCTGTTCTTATCGCGGCCATTTTTGAATTCGCTGGTGCGTTTTTAGCTGGCGGTCAAGTAACAAAAACAATTCGTAAAGGCATCATTGATGCAGAGATGCTTTCAGCAACGCCTGAACTTTTAGTTTATGGCATGTTGGCATCATTGCTTGCAGCTGGTATATGGTTATTGGTTGCTTCTAAGTTTGGTTGGCCTGTTTCAACCACGCATACTATCGTTGGTGCGATTGTTGGTTTTGCTGCTGTCGGCATCGGTGTTGATGCTGTGCACTGGGGCAAGGTCGGCACTATTGTGATGAGCTGGGTTATTTCACCTGCACTCGCGGGGGCAGCGTCCTATTGGTTATTCCGATCGGTACAAAAGCTAATACTCAATCGAGATGACCCGTTTGAAGCCGCGAAAAAAGTTGTGCCTTATTATGTTTTATTGACCGGTTTCATTATTGCGTTAGTGACAATGTTTAAAGGTTTAAAACATGTTGGTTTAGAAGTAACGCCTATTGAAAGTTACAGTTATGCCTTTGCTTTTGGTTTAGTCATTATGTTTATGAGCATGATTTCGATTCGTAAACTAAAAATAGACCCGGATGCGGATAAAGATTTCCATTTTGCAAACGTAGAGCGAGTCTTTGGTGTGTTAATGGTTGTTACTGCTTGTGCAATGGCTTTCGCGCATGGCTCTAACGATGTAGCAAATGCCATTGGTCCTGTCGCAGCTGTTGTGGGTATTGTGCAAAGCGGTGGTGAGATTGCACAAAAATCAATATTACCTGTTTGGGTATTAATTTTAGGTGGAGCAGGTATTGTTGCAGGTCTTTTAATGTATGGTCGTCGTGTTATGGCGACCATTGGCAAGAACATTACTGAGCTCACACCAAGCCGTGGTTTCGCGGCAACCTTGGCAGCAGCAACAACCGTTGTGTTTGCATCTGGTACAGGTCTTCCCATTTCAACTACACACACTTTAGTGGGTGCAGTGTTAGGTGTTGGTTTAGCTCGCGGTATTGGTGCGCTTAACTTAACAGTGGTGCGTACCATTTTCCTTTCATGGATTGTTACGTTACCGGCTGGCGCGCTGATGTCGATTTTGTTCTTCTTCACGCTTAAAGGTATCTTCAGTTAGATTAAATGAAGTTAAGTTGAATTTGCAGCATCAGGGGTCGGAGTCAAACTGAACGAAAATACTGAAGTACAATAATTATGATGGTCAGTTTGACTCCGACCCCTTTATTCGCGACCCCTTTATTAAGGTTAAGTAATGAAAGATATTTTCGATTTTGGTAAAAAGATTGATGATTATGCGGTGATGGGTAATCCCATCTCGCATAGCAAGTCTCCCTCTATTCATACCCTCTTTGCTGAACAAACTCAGCAGTCTATTTTATATACTGCAATCCATGTAGATCTTGGAGGCTTTAAACAGGCCGTTGGCAACTTTGCTGCTGCTGGCGGTAAAGGTTTAAATATCACGGTACCGTTTAAACAAGAAGCATGGGAGCTTGTTTCTGCGCGAAGTGAACGTGCCGAACGTGCAGGTGCAGTGAACACCATTAAAATTGAAGATGATAAATTGTTCGGTGATAATACCGATGGTGTTGGCTTAGTAAATGATCTAATAGTTAATCATAGCGTCGAATTAAAAAATAAAAAAATATTACTCATGGGTGCAGGCGGCGCTGCTCGTGGTGTAATTATCCCTTTATTAAAACAAAATCCATCTTCATTATTCATTGCCAACCGTACTCCGGATCGAGCTAAAGACCTTGCGTCAGATTTTTCAGATGCAGGGAATATAAGTGGTGGTGGTTATGAACATATACCTGATGAAAAATTTGATGTTGTGATCAATGCAACGGCAGCAAGTTTACAAGGGGATTTACCACCGCTACCTGATACATTATTAAATGATAATGCCAGTTGCTATGACATGATGTACGCCGCAAAACCAACACCCTTTATGCTTTGGGCGACAGAACATAATGCAGAAAAAGTGTTAGATGGTTTAGGCATGCTGGTTGAGCAAGCTGCAGAATCATTTTTTATCTGGCGAAATAAAAAGCCAGAAACAAAAATGGTAATTGAAAAATTGCGTAAAGAACTACAAGCTTGAAATGATATATTTATAGAGTAGTGAATACAGGTTACTTATAAAGAACATATCGCGATAGAAGGAACCCCGGCACCTTAATTCAAAGAATTTCAGGTTGCCCCTGACCTTTGATCAAAATATTCAACAAATGTTTTATCGTAGTATTGTTTATGAATAATCCATATGTCGTTGAAATTTTTTCTTTCTAGCCATTCTAAAATATCAATCTCCCATCCTTCCCATTGATTTGTTTTGGCTTTTGCCGCTTCACGTTGGTACATTAAAAAGGCACGTTCAAAAATTGATATACGAATAAGAAGAATAGCTTCTTCTTGTTTTTGATCTTCTTCAGTTAATGTATTTGGATTTACAAACGCTGTGTCGAAAATATCAAGCTTTGGATATTGTATGCACAGTTGTTGTAGTTCGATGTACTTATCATCGAGGGCATCGTATGTGCCATATTCTCTTTCAGCTCGCTGTGCTTTTTGCTCATTAATATAAATGTACAACGCAAAAGGAAGTCCAAGAATGGTTATTAGAAATGTTATTATTTCCAGGTATTGAGCGATTGTATCCATTGATTAAAGTCCGCAGTAGTTCATGAGCAGTGAGATGCTGTCTCATTGTTTAGATGTTTTTCTACCCACATAGTCAGACATTCATATTATGTAGCCTTCTTTATAAAGGGGTATTGAGTGTAAAGAAATATAAAATATTTGAATCAATAAATTAGAGGCGGTGGAAACTTTATTGATTTGTGCTCATTATAAAGATTGATTTGTATAATGCCAGCAGCATGTTATTTATATATAAAAGTATTTTTATTATTGGTGGCGGTTCTTAAGCTTTACATAATTTAGTGCAGAATATTCAATCGATTTAATTTCTTCATCTGTTAATTTTCTTACTTTACGAACAGGGCTGCCCATCCAGAGATAGCCTGCTTCAATATGCTTGTTGGGAGTAACTAACGAACCCGCACCAATTAAAGTATTCGACTCGATAACAACACCATCCATAATGGTTGCACCCATGCCAATCAGGCATGAATCTTTAATGTAACAGCCGTGCAATATTACGCGATGCCCAACGGTAACATTATTGCCAATTTTCAAATCAAATCCACCGGGATTATACGGACCATCGTGGGTAACGTGGAGTACGGAGTTATCTTGAATGTTGGTATTGCTTCCAATTTCGATACAATTAACATCACCACGAATAACAGTGAGTGGCCAGATTGAACTGTTTGCACCAATTTTTACTTCTCCCAACACTAACGCGGTGTCATCGACAAACGTTGTTGCATGAATATCAGGCATTTTATTTTCGAAGTTGCGTATTGTCATACAAAAACTATAGCGTATTTATGATGTAGTACACTACTTTTTTACTGGACAATGCTAAACTAAATACAATTCAGACTTATTTTTAAAAGAAGATGACTCACTATGAAAAAATTATCCTTCGCCATATTTTTAACGATGTTTATCATTGCCGGTTGTGAAACGAATCCGTCAAGTGCGAGCGCGCGTCAGTGCCTGAGTGGAATAAAGGCTGCAAAAGCAGAATTAAATTTCGCTAAAACA
>JAUVGM010000166.1 GCA_030593785.1 Gammaproteobacteria bacterium
CAACTTTTGCTGATACATTTAAAGCTGGGCAGAAAGTATTGGTTATCGGTGATGGGGAAGGTCGAAATGGTGTGTGGCTGGCGGAACAAGGTTGTACCGTTGTTAGTGTTGATTCATCCCCGGTTGGAGTGGAAAAGGCACAAAATCTCGCATCTGAGAAAGGAGTAAAGGTTGATACGATTTGTGCTGATTTAAACGATTGGGACTGGCCCGAATCAGAGTTTGATTTTGTGGTGATTATTTATGTGCATTTCCCACCTGATGTGCGGGCACTTTTACACGACAAAGTTGTTTCAACCCTTAAGCCTGCTGGTCAACTCATAATGGAAAGCTTCACACCGGATCAGCTTAATTACACTTCAGGTGGCCCACCGGTTCTGGAAATGCTCTATACCGCAGAAATGATGAAGAAAGACTTTAAACTACTTGAAATTCAACAGCTTGAAGAATGTATTACTGAATTAAATGAAGGCAAATACCATTGTGGCGAAGGTGCTGTTGTGAGATTAATCGCAAATAAACAGTAATTTACAAGATCCGCTTGATTTTCGTAATGAGAATCATTATCATTACGTTTTACTTTAGTTATTAAAATATTCTACGGAGAGTGGTATGAAATCAAGCATTACCCTATTTGTTCTTTTCAGTCTTTTTACCAGTTTGTACGCACAAGCTGAGTCATTGGTTGTTTATTCGGGCCGTAAAGATAAATTCATTAAACCGGTCGTTGCAGAATTTACAAAGGAAACGGGCATCAAAGTTCTTTTGCATTCAGGTAGTTCGACGTCTCTTTTAAATAAACTGAGACTAGAAGGCAGTAATTCAACGGCTGATCTTTATATCAGTAACGATGCGGGCAATCTTGAAAAAGGCAAAGAAATGAAACTGTTTTTACCTGTATCGGCTGATCTGGTTAAAGGCATTCCTCAAAAACTTCGTGCCTCTGACAATAGCTGGATTGGTTTATCAGCTCGAGCACGTGTTCTGGTGGTAAATACAAATGACAAATCGGTTGAGTTTGTAAAATCAGTATTTGATTTGGCTGATCCACGTTTAAAAGGCAAACTTGGTATAACTCATAGTGGTAATGAAAGTTATATCGCCGGTGTTACTGTTTATATGGAATCGGTTGGTAAAAAGAAAACACGTGCATGGCTAGCCGGTATGAAAGAAAATGTGGATGGAAAAGTTTTCAACAAACACAGCAAAATTGTTAAAGCGGTAGCAAAAGGTAAACGTAGTGTGGGTTTAGTGAATCATTATTATATTTATCGTCATCTGCAGAAACACCCAAAAGCACCAATTAAAATTGTATTACCTGATCAAGGTAAAAAAGATATCGGTGTAGCCTGGAATGTTGCCGGTATCGCAATAACAAAGCACACAAAAAATAAAAAAGCGGCCGAACGTTTCATTGCTTTTGTGACATCTGAAAAAGGTCAGTCGCTTTTTGCAAAAGTGAACAGAGAATATCCTGCTCGAGAAGGCATTGCAGCAGCAGCGGAAGTACCGAAAGCGGGAAGCTATAAAGTGGCACCTGTTGCAATGCCGGTATTAGGTCAGCAACGAAATGCGACATTAGACTTAATTGAATCTGTAGGTATGCCGTAAGCCAGCATGTCATTGCGACGACTGCATGGAGAAGGTGAAATCGCAGATTGAGATGCTAGCTTGGGCTACGCAGGAGAAGTTACCGAGCGATAGCGCGGCAATCTTTAGAATAGAGAATATAACTATGAGATTGCCATGGTCATTCCATTCCCTCACCCCAGGAGTACTTCTTCATATTCTTTTCAAGAATATTCAGGGCGCGCAATGACAGTGTTTTCTTAATTTAGTTATAGTTCTGAGTTATCATATAGGCATGGCAACATCTGCAGTATTTCTTGAAAAATTTAAAACCCGCGCACCTTCATTGCGCGGGTTTCTTGCTTTATTGGTCGTTTTAATTGCGGCCATCCCTTTGTTGTTTGTCTTTTTCAGTAGTAGTCAGCTTTCACTGCAGCAATGGGTTGGGTTGTGGAGTAATCGATTACCCGAGTTATTGTGGAATACGTTAAGTCTTGCAGTACTCGTTGCCATTGGCAGTATGGTTTTAGGCGTCTCTGCAGCATGGTGGATCACTCGTCGTGACTTTCCAGGCAGGCGTATTGCGATTTGGTTAATGGTTTTACCTTTAACTATCCCGACGTATGTTTTTGCACATATCTATACCATTATGCTGGAAGATGATGGTTGGTTAGGTCAGTTATGGTTAGCAATATTCCCTGGAACGGCTATTCCTGAAATATTTAATATCTTTGGTGTAACGTTGATTCTGGTGTTAGCAGGTTTCTCGTATGTCTTTTTGCTGGTGCGAGATGCATTAAGTCGTTCCCAGCAAGATATTGAAGAAGCAGCAAGAATTCATGGTGCAACACCCTGGGAGGTATTCTGGCGTATTAATTTGCCGATGTTACGTCCTGCGATTGCAGCAGGCATTGCGCTCGTTGTCTTGCATGTTTTGTCAGATTTTGGCGCAGTCAGTATGTTGCGCTATCAAACGTTCACCTTAAGTATTTATTTACAAATGAGCAGTCGTTTTGATTACCAGGCTGCGGCTGGCTTGAGTTTAGTCTTGGTAACATTAAGTTTGACCTTCATGGTACTGGAACGTTTTTTCCGTAATCGCCAGCGTTATTATGGCAGCGGTCAATCAAAGAAAATTACCGCGCAAAAGGCGACTCTTTTTGAAACAGTAGCAATTTGGTTTTGGTTGGGGTTAATCGCGATCTTCGCCTTTTTATTGCCTATCGCATGGATGTTAAGTTGGAGCTGGGAAGCCTGGCAGCAAAACTTAATTGATTCAGAATTTTGGGGTTATGTCAGTAATTCATTAACCGTAAGTGCCCTGGCTGCAACCTTAACGGTGGTCGCTGCATTGCCGGTTGCTTTGTATCATGCCCGTGAACGCAGTGCTGTGAGTCAGGGATTTCTCTATTTATCCAGTATGGGATTTGTTTTACCCGGGCCGGTCATTGCTTTGGGTATCCTTAGTTTTGTCATCGCAACCATGCCGGCAATCTATGGCGGAATGACGGTTTTGGCTTTGGCGATGATGGTGCGATTTTTACCCTTATCCATTCAGGCTCAAGAATCCGCGGTGCAACAACTTACCCCGTCCATTGAGCAAGCCGCACGTAGCTTGGGTGCGAACTGGTACGAGAATTTACGCCGTGTGATTTTGCCTATGCTGAAAGGGGGCATGGCAACCGCATGGGTACTCGTTTTTATTGATACCTTAAAAGAATTACCCGCCACATTATTATTAAGACCTACTGGTTTTGATACCTTGCCGGTACGCATCTGGATTGAAGCCAGTGAAGAAATGCTGGAGCTGGCTGCGCCTGCCTCATTGATGCTGGTCGTGGGAACACTACCTGTACTCTGGTTTCTGATGCGTGAAAAATCAGAGAAATGAGTCGGAATATTTCTGATTTTCACTCGTTTTGGCTGGTTTTGTACGGGACACCCACGTAAAATACCCCTCTCGATTTAAACCCTAGTGGGAGAGATTCTCAGCTTATTGTTAAGTATGAGAACGCCGAAGGCGCAACCCGTCCGGAAACGCTCAGGCAAAAGGACTACTGGGAAGGAATAGTTTTAAATTCCGAATCGACTCTGGAGAGTGATGCTAATCCTGTATTAGAAACATCCGCCGAAGGGGCTAAGCTCTCAGGTTAAAGGACAGAGGGGCGACATAAGATTAGTTTCTGACTTATTTTATGTCGCCCTTTTTTTATTTAACGAACCGGTAACAGAGTAATCTCATGAGTAAAGAGCCTTCACCTACTAGCATAAGAATCCCCGTTTTCGATCACTCGGCTGAACCCAATGCCAGTCGTATGCCGATGTGGATCCGTCAACCTTTAGGCTCGAATAAATTCTCTGAAACTGCAAAAGCAATTCATTCCAATAGTTTAAATACAGTTTGCGAACAAGCGTCTTGCCCAAACCGTGGAGAATGCTGGTCGCACGGCACGGCTACTTTCATGCTACTCGGTGATACTTGTACCCGCGCCTGTGCTTTTTGTAATGTGATCACTGGCAAACCAACCTGGTTTGATGATGAAGAACCAGAGCGTATTGCGAATGCAGTAAAAGAAATGGGTTTAGATTATATCGTGCTCACTTCAGTCAATCGTGATGATATGCCAGATGGTGGTGCTAAAATTTTTGCCGATACCATAACTGCCTTAAGAAAAAATAAATCCGATATTGGTCTTGAATTATTAACACCAGATTTTAACCGTTGCCAGGAAGAAGCGGTTGAGATCATTATGTCTCAACTTAACCAGGTTAAAGACGAGAATGTTGAAGTGCAAATGGTGTGGGGACACAACGTTGAAACGATTCCTAATTTTTACAAAACAGTACGTAAAGGTTCAAGCTACGAACGTTCATTAAAAATGCTTGAACTTGCAGTGCAACAAGAAGGTATTGAAGCCAAGTCCGCTATCATGATGGGCATGGGTGAAACAGAAGCTCAAGTGACAGAAGTATTAAAAGATTTACGTAGTGTTGGTGTACAACGTATTGCAATGGGACAGTACTTACGCCCAACCCGTTATCACTTGCCAGTTAAAGAATATGTTGCATTAGAGCAATTTGAAGAATATGAAAAAATTGCAAAGAGTTTAGGTTTTACATGGGCGAAGTCGGGGCCAATGGTGCGCTCCTCATACCACGCAGAAGAAATTCAAAAATAATTTAAAAAGTGAATAAAAATATGAAAGAAACACCACTACATGATTTACACGTTTCATTAAATGCACGCATGGTTGATTTTGGCGGTTGGGATATGCCGATCAATTATGGCTCACAAATTGATGAGCATCATTTTATTCGTCAAGACGCGGGTATGTTTGATGTTTCTCATATGACAATTGTTGATATGAAAGGTGACAACGTAAAAGCCTTTTTGCAAAAGTTATTAGCTAATGATGTTGCCAAGTTAAAAGATGCCGGTAAAGCGCTTTACTCTTGCATGTTAAATGAAGAGGGTGGTGTTATTGATGATTTGATTACGTATTACATTAACGATACGTTTTATCGCACAGTGGTAAACGCATCAACACGTGAAAAAGATTTAGCGTGGATCAACAAACAAGCCGAAAGCTTTGGTGTTGAAGTAACTGAGCGTGATGATTACGCGATGATCGCAGTGCAAGGCCCTAATGCTAGAGCTAAAGCGCACAAAGCATTAGGCGATGATGCAGAAGAAAAGCTTAACGACATGGCTCCGTTCTTTATTCGTGACTACAATGATTTATCAGTCGCACGTACGGGTTATACCGGTGAAGATGGTTATGAAATTATGGTGCCGAACAAAGACGCTTCTGCATTATGGACGCGTTTACTTGAAGAAGAAGTTAAACCTTGTGGTTTAGGTGCGCGTGATACGTTGCGTTTAGAAGCAGGAATGAATTTATACGGTAGCGATATGGATGAAACTATTTCACCATTGGAAGCCGGTTTAAACTGGACCGTTGCCTGGAAACCGGAAGATCGTGATTTCATTGGTCGTGCAGCAATCACTAAGCAAAAAGAAGCTGGCGTTAAAAATAAATTAGTGGGTTTAGTATTAGCAGGCAAAGGTGTTATTAGAAATCATCAAAAAGTAATCGTTGAAGGTTTTGCTGATGGTGAAGTAACAAGTGGTAGTTTTTCTCCAACATTAAGTCAGGCAATTGCATTTGCACGTGTACCAACTGAAACAGGTGACAAATGCAAAATTGAGATGCGTGGCAAACTGCTTGATGCACGAGTGGTTAAGCCACCATTCGTTCGCAATGGCAAATCTTGTCTTTGAGAACATGCACGAATAGTGAGAAGCAAGCTCTCAATTAAAAATAGAATTTAATAAATTAAAATTTTTGAAGTTTCAAAGAGGATAAAAAAATGAGCAATATTCCTAATGAGTTACGTTA
>JAUVGM010000246.1 GCA_030593785.1 Gammaproteobacteria bacterium
ATTTTAAAATTAATTTTACAAATAATATATCTAGCTGGTCACTACTACTTACCCCGCATGATAGTTATATAGCGGGTTATATAGAGTCCGTTAAGATGTTTGGTAACAAAAATAAGCTGTCAAAAATAATTGTCACCGAAGCTAATAAAGATCGTTCAATTACTTTCTTATCTAACCATCGATAAAATATGTTAAATAATAAAACATCATTTATTTCACATTTTATCTGGATATTTTTATTAGTATCTTCTCTTATTTACCTTTTCACCTCTTTGCGTGTTGTCTCTGATATTACGCAGTTCATGCCAGACAATCATAAAGATAAAAATGTACAACTCTTGCTTTCTGAATTACAACAAGGCAATACAGCTCGCTTATTAATATTACGTATTAATGGCGAGAATATAAAAGAACTCGCGAATGTTAGTCGCCAACTTAAATCAAAACTAGAGAAAAATAACAAATTTGGTTTAATTCATAATGGCCAACAAAAAATAAACTCCAAAGAGTTCATGTCCGGTCAATACAAAAAGCTTTATGAATATCGATATTTACTTGCATCTAATAAATCTTTTACTGAAGCCGCCCTATCTGACTCATTAAACAAAAGACTCTCTGAACTTCGTACCGGGATAAATGTTTTTAAAAACTCGCTTTCATCTGATCCTCAAAACCAGTTTGCAGATTATTTATGGAAACTAACAGAACGTGGTAATAACACACACCATCTTGGTGTTTGGTTTAATAAAGATAAAACTGCCGCATTACTTTTAGTTGAGCTGAAATTAACTAACTTTAATATCGATGAACAACAACTTGCAATTGAAAATATTCACGCTGAATTTAATAGTTTATCGAATAACAAAGATTTACACCTTGATGTTACTGGCGCGGCCAATATGGCAGTTAAAACAAGAGCCGCTATACAATCAACCTCAAAATGGTTATCCAGTATCGCATTGCTTTTAATGTCACTGCTATTCTGGTGGGCCTACCGATCATTGCGTTTATTTTTCATTGCTATGTTACCCCTTGTTACTGCTATTGTTGCCGCCTTAACTGTTACTAATATTATTTTTCAACAAGTACATGGCATTATTATTGCGTTTGGCATAACCCTGCTCGGTGTTTGCCTTGATTATCCAGTGCATTTATTTAGTCACCATACAAAGTCACAAAGTCCACAACAAACTATTTTATCTATATGGCCAACACTTAGACTTGGTGTAATCACAACCGCACTCGCTTATCTCGCTATGCTGGGTACCGGATTTTCAGGTTTGTCGCAACTTTCCATATTTGCCATCAGTGGTTTGATTGTTTCCCTGCTTGTTACTCGCTGGATTGTTCCCTCCTGGTTGCAATTCGACTTCACTAAACCTAAACACACATACTTAACTTATTTGTCGCAATTAACGTTTACTCTTAATAAAAAAATATTTATTAGCAGCACAATTTTGTTCTTCTGTATTTTTATTATTATCAACAATTACAATACGATATGGTCAACAAACATTACTGACCTCAGCCCTATTCCTGAAAAATTAAAAAAATTAGACAAAGAGTTACGTCATTCTATTGGCGCACCAGACGTTAACCATGTGTTTTTATTAAAAGATAGTGACTCTGAACGTTTATTACAGCGAACAGAAGAATTAAAAGATAAATTACAACCATTAAAAAATAATATGTTGGTCAGCAATATATATTCTGCCGTTGATTTTATACCAAGCCAGAAAAAACAAATTTTTTATCAACAACAGCTTCCTGAAACAGCTAACTTAAAAAGTCATTTGCAAAACGGATTAAGCAACCTTCCATTTAAAAAAGGATTTTTTAACCCCTTCATTGACGATATAGAAAAAAGCAAAACATTAAAGCCTATTAAAGTTAAACAAATTTTAAACACTCCGCTTGGTCAACATTTACAACAAGATTTATTTTTTAAAAATAATGAATGGATTTCTATTGTTCGCCTGACTGGCGTGAAAAATGAAACCGCTCTCATTCAATGGTTATCACTCCATCCTGAAATTCAAACTTACTATCTCAACTTAAGGCAGGCAACTTCATCGTTAATGTCTGATTACCAACAGACGGCTTTATACCGATTACTGCTTGGTTCTTTTATTATTGGACTGATATTGCTTTCTGTACGCTCTAAATTACGCGCGGCTATTATTTTACTACCCATTATTCTTGCCGTATTAATCAGCGTAAGCATCCAGATCATGCTGGGAACACAACTTACCTTGTTCCACATATTGGCATTGTTACTCATTGTGGGGATTGGACTGGATTACAGCTTATTTTTTGATCGTAGCTGGACTTCAACTGGTGACTATAAACACCGATTACATGGAATTTTCGTCAGCGCCTCCTCAACCCTAATCACTTTCGGTATACTTGGTTTCTCAGCTGTCCCGGTACTCTCCGCCTTGGGGCAAACCGTCACATTCGGTGTGTTGGGCTGTTTTGTATTAACATTAATATTTAGTATAAATAGTAGCGAAAAAACCTAAAAAGCACGTGATTATGCCAATTTCTCCACTTATTATTACAGCAAGCAGTATGGTCAACGCACTTGGACGTGGGAAAAATGCCACGTTATCTGCTTTACAGAATAAAATCTCTGGTCTGCAACCGTCAAAAGATCTCGAATTTTCTACCTGGTTAGGCCCGGTTGATGACGTGGACGACTACGCACTGGAAGACTCACTTAAGCAATTCAGTTGCCGAAACAACCAACTTGCCAAACTTGCGCTTGATACCGATAATTTTCGTGATGCCATTTTAAAAGCAAAAGAAAAATATGGTGCAGATCGAATTGGCGTTTTTCTTGGCAGCAGCACCTCAGGTTCTGGGGCAACTGAAATCGCCTATGCACACCGAGATGAAAAAGGTGACTTACCATCCGATTATGATTTTATGCGGACGCATAACTTCACCTCACTATTAGACTATACCCAGCAATCCTTGGAGCTGACCGGTGTTGGACAAGTAATTTCAACTGCCTGTTCATCCAGCGCAAAAGTCTTTGCTGCTGCACACCGCCATATTGAATCGGGATTTTGTGATGCTGCTATCGTTGGTGGCGTTGATACACTAACCCAAATTTCTCTTTACGGATTTTACTCTCTACAGCTAACCTCTACTGAACCTTGTCGCCCTTATGATGAAAATAGAGATGGCATCAGCATTGGCGAAGCGGCAGGATTTGCCTTGCTTGAAACACCCGCCAATTCAGAATCAGCTACTGCGGTTGCTTTAAAAGGCTTTGGTGAAAGTAGTGATGCTTACCATATGTCGACACCCCATCCTGAAGGCCGCGGTGCTGCCAGTGCAATCGAGCAAGCATTGACCAGCGCAGGTCTCTCAGCATCTGATATTAGCTATGTCAATTTACATGGCACTGCGACGCCATCCAATGATTCAGCTGAAGACAAAGCCATCACTAGTGTTTTTGGAACGGATACACAATGCAGTTCAACTAAGGGTTGGACAGGGCATACTTTAGGTGCTGCTGGTATTACTGAAGCATTAATTTGCATGTTGGCGCTTGAGCATCAGTTTTTACCTGGCAACTTAAATTTAGTAAATCCAGATCCAACACTTAATAGCAATATATTATTAGATAACGTAGAACAAAAAGTTAATTATATTGTTAGTAACTCTTTTGGTTTTGGCGGCAGTAATTGTAGCTTGATTTTAGGTTTACATTCATGAGCATTGCGATGAAACCTGTTTATATCAATACACTCAGTATTGCTGCGCCGAGCCTCATTGGACTTGAACAAGCAATGCCTGTTCTCACGGGTAAAGAGCAATGGCAAACATCTGAATTTCCTAAACTAGTCCCGCAACTGTTGCCTGCAAATGAACGTCGCCGCATTACCAACTATATAAAATTAGCCTTACATGTTGCTGATGAAGCAAATCTTGCAGATAAGTCACTGCTTGCAGTCTTTGCTTCTTCAAATGGTGATTTTTATATTACTGATCATATTTGTAGAACACTGAATATGGATGCAAAACATATTTCACCCATCCAATTTCATAACTCGGTACATAATGCTCCTTCAGGCTACTGGGCCATTGCGGCAAAATCACAGGCAGCTTCAACCAGCATCTCCACAGGTGATAGCTCCTTTAGCAGTGGTTTATTAGAAGCCGTTACTCAGGTGTTATGCCAGCAACAAGATGTATTATTTGTTGCCTACGATTTTCCTGCAATTGAACCGCCACTAAAGAAATTCAGTGATGTTACTGAAGCTTTTGCAACGGCTTTTGTACTCAGCTTAAATAA